>SLPZ01000216.1 GCA_007131725.1 Balneolaceae bacterium | reverse complement strand
TAACTTTATAGTGAAGAGATAAAATTTAAGTGGTAATATTATTTATTATGATTTAAATTAGATAAAGTGGTGTAAAATTATTAATAAAATAAATGAGAGTTTATGAAACAAAATAAGAGGCTATTTACCTATTCATTTGCAATGTTGCTTATCCCTTTTTTAAGCATACAAGGATGTAGTGATGACACAACCGGACCGGATTTTGATGAGGATGGAGATTTTATATTGGGTGATGGTGTTACTGATATTGACGGTAACGAATATGTAACCGTAATAATTGGAGAGCAGGAATGGATGGCAGAAAACCTGCGAACCACCAAATTCAATAATGGTGATCAAATAACTAATGTGACTGATAATTCTCAATGGGCTGATATTTCAACCCCGGCGTGGGCACATTACGACAACGACAGCCAATACGAAAATCCCTTTGGTTTACTATATAACGGCTATGTAATTGACGGTTCGCGAAATGTTTGTCCTGAGGGATGGATAGTGCCATCTGATGATGATTGGAATATTCTTATTGGTTACTTAGACCCATCATTTGATCCTGATTCACAAGGAACTCAAAGCAGCACGGCTGGCGGCAAAATGAAAAGCACTGGTACAGAACACTGGGAATTTAACAACGAAGCTACAAATGAAAGCGGATTTACCGGTCTGCCGGGCGGATTCCGTAATCAAGGGGGAGTATTCAGCAATTTAGGCGAAAGGGGGCAATGGTGGGCTTCGGCAGACAGCAATACCTCTTTTGCTTATACCCGCATTCTTCAATCAGCAAATTCTGTGTCGAGAACCCCTTACTCGAAAAAATTTGGGCTTTCCATACGCTGTCTTAAAAAATAGTGGTTAAGCATTATTTCTTATTGTTATCATTTATTTATTGCCAGTAAATATCAGAAAATATTTTTACTCACTGAATCAATGCTGGAACATGTGAAAACCGGTTAATTTATCGGCAAAATTTTGTAGCAATTTTCTTTTTACTGATTTAAATTTAGATATAGAGGTCTAATAAACCTTAACGTAAAACCGGAGGGAACCAGAATTCTACAGACTTTAGAGAAAACTGTTAATCACGTTTTAACCATTTGCAGAAGGACAGGTAACGGATGTGTTTGATAATCATCAGAGCTATATCAACTTACTTTATCTAAGCCATCATTAATAAGTTACTTATCCGCATCAGTATCTGCGAAGCTTTTGATGTACAGGCACAAGGCACTCCATTAATTTCGGGGAGTGAATCCTGGACGTTATGCTTTGTGGGAGATCATGAAACCGGGAGCCGGTTTTTTGATGCAGCCCAGACTCTTGGCACAAGAGCTAAAGAGGTTACTAACGATAACTTAAAAAAAACGAAGAGACAGTTCTTTGAAAAATCGGGCCTGAATTCTGAAAAATTATATTCATGAATTCAGAAAGTATGAAAATGAAAAGCCCCGGCAACCCCGGGGCTTTAATATTTTTGCAGATAAAATGGTGAATAGAATTATTATTGAATGCTTAAAATATCAGTCAATACACCGGCGGCTGTGACTTCCTTTCCGGCGCCAGGACCCTGAATAATCAAAGGCTGATCGTTGTAACGTTTTGTTCGGATTTGAATCAGATTATTGGTGCCGCGAAGCTGTCCCAGGCTGGATGATTTTGGAACAGCTTCTATCCCCACTTTTATTTTGTTGTCTTTCAGGCTTCCGGTATATCGCAGTGTATGGCCATTGGCAGAAACTTTTGAAAACCGGCTCGCCCACTCTTCATCCACAGTGTGCAGATTTTTCAGGAATGTAGCTGAATCAACATCAGAAAGTGAATCAGGAATCAGTGATTCAACCTCAAGCTCATCACGTTCAACCCGGATTCCGCAAATTCTGGCAAGAATCATAAATTTTCTGGCCACATCTTCGCCGGAAAGATCATCCCGGGGATCGGGTTCAGCATATCCGAGCTGACGGGCTTTCTTAACGGTTTTACTAAATTTTTCTCCCTTTTCCAGTTCAGAAAACAGGTAAGTCATAGTTCCGGAAACCACACCGGTCAGTTCCAGCACCTTATCCCCGGTTTGGATCAGGCTTTTTATAGGTTGAATGATTGGCAGGCCTGCCCCCACATTCGTTTCGTACAAAAACTTGACCTGGTGATCCACAGCCAGCCGGTGCAGGTCATCAAACTGATCCTGCAATTGTGTGTTTGCAAGCTTGCTCGGTGTTACCACATGAATGTGATTTTTCAAAAGCTGCGGATAAAGATCGGCTACAGCCAGGCTGCCGGTGGCATCAATAAATACAACCGTGCCTTTTTCATAACCTTTGAGCTTCTCAAGAATTCTACTCCAATCCAATGCAGGGGCACGGAGCAGTTCCTGATGTGAATAATGGCTTTGAGAGCGGTCGTACCACAGCATATGTTTACTGTTGCACACCCCGATAACCCGCAGTGATTTTTCCGTGTCATTCCGGGATACCTGTTTCAATAAAGTGCTGCCAATGGCACCCATGCCTGCAATAAAAAGTTTCTTCACTTTTGATACTCTGTTGAGTTCTGGTTTTTTGTATGCTTTTAATTCTGTCATTGTGATGATATTTTGTAACTAAGTTCCTGTTTTCTGATTTCTTGAATAATCTTGTTCATCTGTTCAAATTCTATCAAAAAAGCATCGTGCCCGTAAGGTGATTGAATTTCATGATAGCTTGCATTGCCAAGTAAATTAGAAAGTTCTTTCTGCTCCTGAACCGGGTAGAGATGATCTGAGTCAATTCCAACTACACGCACGGGAATCGATACTCGGCCAAGTACCTGCTCAAAACTACCGCGATTTCTGGAAACATCGTGAGTATCCATTACTTTGGTTAAAATGATGTAGGAGTGAGCGTCAAAACGCTTTACAAGTTTTTCTCCCTGGTAATTGAGATACGATTCAACCTGAAATCTTCCGTTTCTATTCTGTAGTTCCCTGCCGAATTTTCGTTGGTAATCCTCTGGTGCACGGTATGTTATCATGGCCATCATTCGTGCAGTGGCAAGGCCGCTATACGGGCCTTTTCCAAACTCATAATTTCCGCCTTTCCAATCCGGATCGTTTAAAATGGCCTGCCGCTGAGCATGGCTGATGCCAATTGCCCACGGGCTGTGAGATTTTCCCATAGCAATTAAAACGGCCGATTTTATACGCCGGTCCATAATTGAAAATTCCAGTGCCTGCATACCGCCAAGCGATCCGCCCAAAACCATTTCAACACCATTGATATCGAGCTGATCCAGCACCTGCTGCTGAAAGCGTACCAGGTCCCGCACGGTAAGCTCCGGAAAATCATTCAGGTATGGTTTGCCGGTCTCCGGATTTTCTGACCAGGCACTGACTGATCCATACGGGCTTCCCGGCACATTAATGCAGATGATAAAGTTTTTATCAGGATCACAGACTTTGCCGCTTCCAATCAATCCGGGAAACCATTCATCAGCAGCGGCATGGCCGGTTAGGGCGTGGCAAATCAAAATAGCATTATCACGTTCTTTGTTGAGATTGCCCCAGGTTTTATACGCAACTTCGGGCTGATCAAACCGAAATCCCGATTCGGTGATGAATGAATTATTCAGCGTGGTTTTTGTAATTCCCTTGTTCATGTACTTATTTCTGAAAAAAATTAAACCGGACTCTGGTTAAGAGCCCGGCAGTTTTTAGTAATTCTTAAATTCTACAGTTCCGTCAATTTCAACGGGGTTTTTTATGATATCCAGCACGGGACAACGGTCAACCGAAAGCTGCTCCAGCAGTTTCAGTTTTTCAGAATCTTCTTCGTTGGTTTTTATCGTTGTTTTGTAATTCACAGATTTGAAACCGGCGCGTTCATCGGACAGGTTCAGAAAACCGTGCAGGTCCAGATTGCCTTCCACTTTTACTTCTACCGATTTAAGATCGATATCCAGCACAGTTGCGTATGCTTTAATCACAATTTCCTGGCAAGCAGCAAAAGCTCCCAGCACATACTCGACGGGATTAGGACCTTTGTCGGTTCCGCCCAGATCTTCGGGTTCATCTGAGACAAATTTGAAATCCCGGATTTGTACATCTGTCAGAAATCCTTTTTCCAGTTTAGATTTTGCACGGAACACCGCATTGGCATTTTCCGGTTCACTCTGAATGCCGTTTATCAGGTTCAGAATATTTACTTTAAGCTGATTATTTTCAGTAATGGTAGTAGTTTTTAAAGTGCTCATAATAATCTATTGAAGGTGGTTAATGTTTAAATCGGGTTGAACTTTTCTGTTATTGCATTTAGTATCGGCCATAAGCATCGGCATTTTATGCGGTTGTATTGATTCAACATCACCTCAACAGATAAATGGTGCTTGGTAAGAGAATTTTGAATGACTCATTTTGTATATTTGGTTTAGTGGTGATGCCGGTAAGTGCTCTGCGAAAAGTACCTTCCGGCGTTATTGACGAACCCGGTTCCGGCTTTCGGAACCGGGTTTTTTTGTTCCCTCACAGAGGGGAAGTTTTATGCTGTAATTTTCAGTTTTTCGAATGCCTGCTCAAAATCTCCGATTATATCGTCGATGTGTTCAAGCCCGACAGATACGCGGATCAGGTCATCTTTCACGCCACTGGATGCCTGCTCCTCATCAGAAAGCTGCTGATGCGTAGTTGAAGCAGGATGAATGACCAGTGTTTTGGCATCGCCAACGTTAGCCAGATGGCTCGCAAGTTCTACATTATCGATAAAATTGCGTGCCGGATCATACCCTCCTCTTACACCGAAAGTAAGAACGGCGCCAAAACGGCCATTTCTGAGATATTTTTTACCGTTTTCGTGATGGGGATGCTCCTGCAGCCCGGTATAATTCACCCAGGTTACATTCTCATTTTCTTTCAGCCATTCAGCCAGTTTTTGTGCATTTTCGGTATGCCGTTCCGCCCGCAGAGAAAGTGTCTCCAGGCCTTGCAGCAATAAAAAGCTGTTGAATGGCGAAAGCGCCGGCCCAACATCCCGGAGCCCTTCAACCCGTGCGCGAATGGCAAATGCTATATTTCCAAACGGACCCTGGTCACCAAAAACTTCCCAGAAATTCAACCCGTGGTAGGCCGGGGAGGGATCGGTGAACAGTGGATAGTTTCCGTTACCCCAGTTAAAATTCCCGGCATCCACAATCACACCGCCAATGCTGGTGCCATGACCGCCAATCCATTTTGTGGCAGACTGTACCACTACATTTGCACCGTGGTCTATTGGCCGGGCAATGGCTCCGGCGGCTCCAAACGTATTATCTACGATAAGTGCTATTCCATGTTTTTTGGCGACTGAAGAAATTTCATCAAAATCGGGTACATTTCCCCGGGGATTCCCGATCGATTCTACATAAATGGCTTTCGTATTTTCATCAATTGCTGCTTCGAACTCTTCCGGTGAATCGTTTTCATCCACAAACTTTACATCAATACCGAGCCGCGGCAGGGTTACTTTAAACTGATTGTATGTGCCTCCGTAAAGATTTGGTGTGGAAACGATATTGTCACCCGCCTGTGCCAAAGTGATGATGGTAAGAAACTGAGCCGACTGCCCCGAAGCGGTAGCAACTGCTGCAGCGCCACCTTCAAGTGCGGCAATTCTCTTTTCAAACACATCTGTTGTGGGGTTCATTATTCTTGTGTAAATGTTGCCAAAATCTTTCAGTGCAAAAAGTGTGGCGGCATGTTCGGTATCATTAAACTGATACGATGTGGTTTGATAAATCGGCACCGCCCGCGATCCGGTTGTCGGGTCAGGTTCCTGGCCTGCATGTAGTTGCAGGGTTTCGAATTTGTAATTTTTGGGTTGTCCGTTATTGCTCATTGTTTTAGTTGATTAGTTGGTTGAAGTTGAGAGGGTTTGAATTTGGCATTGAGATTTTTCGGGCCGTTCACCGTTTTTACGATCGCGAATCAAAAATTGGTGATCGACCTTGATACAGCGGTTTTGAATCAGTTTAATCCCCGCTTTTTTTGATTTATCTATTTCTTCGGGATGGCTGCCGGTTCCAAGCTGAAGCCATACAATTTTTGGCTGAATTTCAAGAGCCTGATCTACCACTTTCGGCACATATTCAGGCTTGATGAAAACATCCACTACATCAACCTGCTCCGGGATGGATTTCAGATCGGAATAGGCCTTTTCACCCATAATTTTATCTGCGCCGGGGTTAACCGGTATCACCTTGTATCCGGCATTTTTTAAATACCGCCCAACATAATGGCTGTCTTTATGCTGATTTCTGGAAATTCCTACAATTGCAATAGTTTTCACTTCGTGCAGCAAATGTTCGATCTCATCAGTCTCGGCCGAAAGTTCCGGCGTTGATCTCATTTTGCTGTCGTACCAGTTGTTAAATGTGTTTTTCAAGTTGATCTATGTATTTGGTATTTGATTTTTACTTTACTGGCGCAAGCGTCCTGCCTGTACCTTTGGTGCTTGTGTCTTAAGTGCCTCCCCTCTTGAGAGGGGATGGAAACAAAAAAAGCCTCTCCCGAAAATCCCGTCCCGCCGGTTCGGGAAAGATTTTCAGAAGAGGCTTTTTACAATTGCCAATTTTCTCATCTTTCCCAATTGCGTAAACAGCTGCAACGGGCAGGATTTAGCACCTGTCACTCCGGCATTTCTGCCGGAACCGGTTGCTAAGGTTTCTCAGGGCCTGTCCCTCCACCTTTCTGGATAAGAATTCAATTTTTTAAAGAACGAATCTGCCAAAAATGGATAACAAAAAAGCCCTGCTGGAAACCAGAGGGCTTATATCAATTTCTTGGAAAAATCAGTACACCCTCTGCATCATGTGAAGCAACACATACACATCATACAGATAGAACAAATAATATTTTGGTCTGATTTTTTCATTGTGACAAAAATAACACACTTTTCGGATACGATGCAATTAAAATTGATAAAAATTTATTAAAAACTATATCTGCCAATGAAATATTTCATCAAGTATTTGTTAATTAATAGTTTGCATATTTTTTAAATAACATCTAATTCTGTTCAATACCCCAGGTTTCGAACCCAATTCTCTTTTTCCCGCCATTTTTCGCGCACTTTTACATGCAGTTCGAGAAAAACTTTTTTACCGATGAACTCTTCGATCGACTCTCTTGACCGGATTCCCAGCTCTTTAATGGCCTTGCCGCCTTTGCCAATCAGCATTCCTTTTTGTGATTTTCGGTTCACAATAATATCAGCACTGATTTTGTCGAGTTCCTCGCCAGCCTGGTAGTCAACAACTTCTACTGCACAAGAGTAGGGAATCTCTTCATGAAATCGGAGAAATAACTGCTCGCGAATCAGTTCTGATACAAAAAATCGAACCGGATGTTCGCTTAAATCCTCTTGTGGATAAAACGGTGGGCCTGGCATGAGCAGGCTGCGGATAGAATCCATTAGCTCATCGATACCGTCTCCACGCAATGCTGAAACAAAGTGTACCGAGTGGAGGCGCAACTGATCTTTCAGAATGGCTATTTTCTTTTCAGCCGCAGATTTGTCAGTTACATCAATTTTATTGACAACGAGCAAAACCGGTTTGTTGATGGTTCGCAGCAGTTCAATCACTTCGTCGGTCGGATGCCGGTCGGTTGGATCGAAAATGAATAAAATCAGGTCGGCGTCTTTTCGGGCCCTCACTACGGTGTTCATCATCGCTTTTTGAAGCTCATATTTGGGAGAGATGACCCCCGGAGTATCCAAAAAAACGATTTGCGTGTTCTCATCGGAATAGATGCCAACCACCTGGTGCCGTGTGGTTTGCGGCTTGTGTGTGGCAATGGAAATTTTGCTGCCCAAAATGCGATTCATCAATGTGGATTTTCCCGCATTGGGCTTGCCGATAATGGCCGCATATCCGGATTTGTGTTGTGATTCAGTCAATTTATTTGAAATTATGTACCAGTTTCTGATGGTGTTTGGCGGTCACGATACACTTATCCATTACAATAAATAATGGGAAAATTCATATACAAAATTTTGGCTTTCTTTGTTGAACCGCGGAGAACGCTGAGAAGCGCTGAGAATTTTATGAGTGCTATCCTTTTCACTTTTGCCTTTTTACTCATCCAGCATTCATAATCTTCAAATACTCTTTCACGGTTTTTTCGAGTCCCCAATAAAGGGATTTTGAAACCAGCGCATGACCTATACTTATATCTTCCAGGTAGGGCACTTCACGGATCAGAAGCGGAAGGTTTTCCAAATTCAGGCCGTGCCCTGCGTTTACTTTCATCCCTGCCTGGTGAATCAATTCGGCTCCATGCCTCAGCCGTTCCAGTTCTTTTTTTTGGGCTTGCTCACTGGGAGCATTGGCAAATGTTCCGGTATGAAGTTCAATAGTATCAGTGCCCAGTTTATGAGCCAGCTCAATATCCCGCGGGTTGGGATCAAGAAAAAGACTGATCTCTATACCGGTATCTTTAAATGCCGGGAAAACCCGTTTTTCATAATCTTCTTTTACCAGCTCCATGTTCAATCCGCCCTCAGTGGTCAGTTCTTCCCGCCCTTCCGGAACAAGTGTGCAAAGATGAGGTTTTACTTCTCTGCAGATGCGGATCATTTCGTCGGTTGCGGCCATTTCAAAGTCCAGAATGCCTATAACAGATTTTTTCAGCCGGTACACATCATCATCGATGATATGGCGCCTGTCGCTGCGCAAATGAAATACAATTCCGGCCGCACCGGCATCTTCGCATACTTTTGCGGCTTCGATGGGGTCGGGATAACCTTCACCGCGGGCATTGCGAAGTGTGGCTACATGATCGATATTTACAAGTAACTGCATAATGAATCCGTTTATTTTACCGAAGATACAATATTCAACTGCAAAAGTTTAGCATGTTCATTTTCGACAGCCGCATAATTTTTTCCGTTTCGCTTTTTTTGTTGATTCTTTTCTCGGCCTGTGGCGTCTCAAGAGAAGCCGGCCCGCCGGAACGAACACCCGCCGATCGGCCGGCCATGGTTGCGGTATCACCGGAAGGTGAGCGGAAATCGGTGCATCAGCTATTGCATAGTGCACATGAACAATGGAGGGGAACTCCTTATGTTTTAGGAGGCAGCAGCCCGAATGGCGTGGATTGTTCCTCATTTACTCAAATTGTATATCGGGATTATTTTGGTATTGAATTACCCCGCCACACAAGCGAGCAGTTGCAGGAGGGCAGGGGAGTGAGGAGAAATCATATCCGCCCCGGTGACCTTATTTTTTTCCGCACGGCAAGAGGTGTGCTGCACGTGGGCATCGCTATGGAGGACGGGGATTTTTTACATGCATCTGTTTCATCAGGTGTGATGATTTCTAATATCAGAGAAAATTATTGGGCGGGAATTTATATCGGTACGAGAAGGGTTTTGTGATCGTATTTTGCCAATCGGAGCCTTCATTCAAAACAAGATCGAATTCAAAAACTTCATCAAACAAAAAAGCCTCTCAACAATTCAATGAAGAGAGGCTTTTGGCTGTCAACCGATATGATTACATATTTTTGATGATTTCATCGCCGAATTCGGAGCATTTCAGAAGAGTAGATCCTTCCATCAGGCGTTCAAAATCGTACGTTACGCGCTTGCTGCTGATGGCCGTTTCCATGCCTTTCTCAATCAGGTCGGCAGCTTCGCCCCAGCCCAGATAGCGCAGCATCATAACGGCAGAGAGAATCAGTGAACCGGGATTCACTTTATCCTGGCCGGTATACTTTGGTGCGGTTCCATGGGTGGCTTCAAATACGGCAATGCCTGTATCGTAGTTGATGTTAGCACCCGGGGCTATCCCGATACCGCCCACACAGGCCGCCAGCGCATCCGAGATATAGTCGCCGTTGAGGTTCATGGTGGCAATCACATCATACTCGGCAGGCCGGGTCAGAATTTGCTGCAGGAAGGCATCGGCAATCACATCCTTCACAACAATGCCGTTGGGCAGTTTGCACCAGGGGCCGCCGCCAAATTCTTCGGCGCCAAACTCCTCTTTGGCCAATTCATATCCCCAGTTTTTAAAACTACCTTCGGTAAACTTCATGATGTTGCCTTTGTGAACCAGCGTTACACTGTCGCGCCCCAGGTCAATGGCATAGTTAATGGCCGCCCTTACAAGGCGCTTGGTGCCTTCAATAGAAATCGGCTTGATGCCCAGCGAAGAGGTATCAGGGAAGCGAATATTGGTGGTGCCAAGGTCATCCATCAAAAATGATTTCAGTTTTTGATTCTCTTCTGTTCCGGTCTGGTACTCTATTCCGGCATAAATATCTTCGGTGTTTTCCCGGAAAATTACCATATCGGTCAGTTCGGGCTGCCTTACGGGGCTTGGTGTTCCCTGGTAATATTTTACGGGACGAACACAGGCAAACAGATCCAATCGCTGACGGATGGCCACATTCAGTGATCGAATACCACCGCCAACCGGAGTTGTCAGCGGGCCTTTTATTCCAACCAGATATTCTTTGAAAGCTTCGAGTGTATCCTGCGGCAGCCACTCGTCGTCACCATAAATATCGAGAGCTTTTTCTCCGGCATACACTTCAAACCAGTTAATTTTTTTCTCTCCGTTAAACGCTTTTTCAACAGAGCTGTCCACAACTTTTTTCATTACCGGGGAGATATCAATACCGATGCCATCGCCTTCAATAAACGGGATGATGGGATTATTTCCTACTTCCAGGGAACCGTCTGCTTTTTTCTTTATAACTGTTCCTTCGGTAGGTTTTTTAAGCTTTTGAAAACTCATTTTCATCAATTATTTAGTTAGCATTTGTTACCCATCAATAATAATGAAATTCCATGGCAGATGTAATGTAAAAGTATTTTGTTCCGGCGTACAACGGGCAGCTTGCCCGTTACTCACTAATTCAGCATATGCAATCTCTTCTTCTCAATTAAAAATCCTGATTTTCACATCAAAATAATTTGCCAAATCATCAGCTTTCCCGGCCGGACAGGCCCCGAGGGGTCGGGATGGCTGCGTCACTGTCCGGCGTACAACGGGCAGGCTCAACTACATGTAAAACTTCATAGAGTAAACCGCTCGTTGTACGTAGAGCAAGCAATCCGTCAAAGTTTGCAGGCATTAAAAAAAACTGCAATTTTCCGTTCCCAAATAGTATCTTTGAGAACATTATGGCTGGATGAACGTTTATTATTCAAAATATTTGTTTGTTATGCTCAAACCCATGTTCGGCTTTCGGGCCAAACCCAAAAAATTCGACATGCCTCACCGGTATTATGATCCGAAGGAGGATGAAAAACGGAGGAGGCGAATTCGCATCAAGACCCAAAGATACCGCCAGCGCCATCGCAGCCAGAATATCAGAATTATAATCTATGCTCTTGGCCTGGCACTGATTATCTGGATTATTACATTGCTTTAAAATTAAATTTTTCATCACTAATTACGACCTGTACGCCTTTTGAGTAAAACTGAAGATATCGGGGAATCCATCATCCGCACCATGCCCCCCGAGCTTTCGAACAAGATTGCTGCGGGTGAAGTTATCCAGCGTCCGGCATCTGTGGCCAAAGAGCTTCTGGATAATGCCATTGATGCCGGCGCCGATTATATCAAACTGATTGTCCAGCAGGCAGGCCGTACGCTCATCCAGGTTATTGATAATGGCTGCGGGATGTCTTCCGAAGATGCACGCCTCTGTTTCGAACGCCATGCCACATCGAAAATTCAGTCGGTAGAAGACCTATTCAATATTCACACAATGGGCTTTCGCGGTGAGGCGATGGCATCAATTGCATCGATCTCGCAGGCAGAGTTGAAAACAAAACGGGTTGAAGACGATGCCGGAACCCTGCTCGAAATTTGGGGCGGGGAGGAGAAACGCTTTGAACCGGCTGCCCTTGATGACGGCACCTCGATTGCAATCCGGAATCTCTTTTATAATGTACCGGCACGCCGCCAGTTTTTAAAGACCGATGCTACTGAATTAAAACACATCATAAGAGCATTTCAAAACAGTGCGCTTGCCAATACAGACATTGAATTTGAGATGCATGCCGACGGCGACCAGCTTTACCATCTGCCAAAACAGTCACTTGAGCAGCGTGTGGCAGAACTCTTTGGTAGGCAATACCGCGCAAGCCTCATTCCGTTTGAAGAGAAAACCAGTTATGTAAAAATTCATGGCTTGCTGGCAGATCCCAAACTGGCAAAAAAGAGCCGGGGGGAACAATTTTTCTTTGTGAACGGGCGCCCGTTTCAGCATCGCTATCTAAGCTATGTAATATTAAGCCTGTTCGATGCCTGGACACGGCAAAATGAGTATCCGTTTTACGCCATTTTCTTTGAAATTGATCCTTCCCAGGTGGACGTAAACGTTCATCCCGCCAAATTGGAGGTGAAGTTTGATGATGAAAAAAGCATTGTCCAGTTGGCACGCTCTGTGGTGAAAAAAGCGATCAACGAATATTTTGTGGTGCCGGATGTAGAAAAATCCGAACATATTGAACAGGATTTCAACCTTAGTTTCGACAATTTTTCTGGTAAAGGCACAACTTCCCGGCAGCCGAAACAGGATGAAG
>SLPZ01000318.1 GCA_007131725.1 Balneolaceae bacterium | reverse complement strand
CCGTAAACTCAGACGGCACGAAAGGTGTGGTTGGTTTTGCAGCCGGAGAAGAACTGGACCTGGGAGGGGTTCATCTAAAAACCGGCAACGAGTTTGCCGTAATTTTGCTGACCAGCATGGAGCTGGATCAAACCATCGAATCCGGCAGCCGCCTGCTGCTCACCACCATCGCCCGGGGAAAAAACAGCGGCATGCGATACAATGAAGACGGTATCGAACTTTATGAAGTGGGAGAAGCCCCCGTATTGATGGAGCCGGTTTCGCTTGAACTGAGATTCAGCAGGGAAGAAACCCCGATGCTTCATATCCTCGACCATTCCGGCATCCGCACCGGTAAGACTATTCAGCCTGAATCAAATGGAATATTCCGGATTAACGGAGGAGAAACATCAACTATTTATTATGAAATTGAATTTATTAATCACGATGAATAAAAAACCTTATCCCAGGAAATGATGAAAGAATATCAAAAATCAATTTTATTACCACTTTTACTGCTGTTTGTTTTTGGAATTGCAGCAAGTACCCAGTTAGAGAAAAACAGAATCGGCAATAGCTATTACGTTGCAGTTGACGGCAGTGATGAAGCAGAGGGCACTAAAGACGATCCCTGGGCGAGTGTGGAAAGAGCATTGAGTGAAGCCGGCCCGGGTGATACCATTCTGTTGCGGGGTGGAGTTTACCGGATAAAACGGGCTGTTCAGCTTGGTGATGCACTGGGAACCGATGATGGCTGGATCACCATACGTTCATACCCTGGTGAGCGGGCCGTTTTTGACGCATATGAATTTAGGGAAACCGAAGACGGATTGACCCCACACAGGGCCGGCCTCGGTTCTATTGAGCCAAATTTTTGAAAGAGTTGAGATTTTGATAACAGAAATTTTCCAAAACGACTTCAATAAAAAACTAAACAGATTCAGGTTATGATTTCAAATATCATCAAAAATTTACGTTTCTACTCTTTTGTGGTAATCTTCATTTCTGCAATATTAATTATCGTTCAATCAGGATGTGATGCAGTGCGTGATGAGGATGTGGAAGTTCATCAAAAGCCGAATATAATTTTTCTTGTCAGTGAGGATAATAGTGCATTTTTGGGGGCTTATGGCGATCAATATGCCAATACTCCGAACCTGGACCGCATGGCAGAAAACGGCATATTGTACAAAAATGTGTTTGCCAATGCACCTGTTTGCGCCCCATCGCGGTCAACAATCATTACGGGCATGTATGCTAACAGCCTGGGCAGCCACCAAATGCGTTCCAGTATTTTGATACCGGCTAATTTTCGATTTTTCCCTTACTATTTGCGCGAGGCCGGCTATTACACTGTTAACAGACAAAAAAAGGATTACAATATTTCCAACAATCATGAAGAAACCTGGGACGATGAAGAATGGTGGGACTATGACGGAATGCTGAAAGACAGAAGTGAGGGGCAGCCATTTTTTGCCATGTTCAACACCTTTATGACTCATGAGAACAGGCTTCATAATGACCGCGAAAGTAACTTGCTGCCTTATTACAGAGATGCAGCCATTGGTTCTATGACCGGCACTCCTGCCTCCGATGAACGAGTTGAGCGCTTCAATTATTTGCACGAACCGGGATCCATTCCAATACCTCCTTATCATCCCGATACACCGGAAATACAGGACGATTGGGCACGCTACTATGATGCCGTGAGCATGATGGATGACGAAGTAGGTGAATTCCTGAATAATCTTGAACGGGATGGGCTTCTTGATAACACCATCGTATTCTATTTCAGTGATCATGGGGGTGTGCTTGGCAGAAGCAAGCGGTTTGTGTTTGAATCGGGCCTGCATGTACCGTTCATTGTTCATGTTCCCGAAAAGTACCAAAACCTGGTAGATCTCGGTCCCGGAAGCAGAACTGACCGGGTGATCTCGTTTGTGGATCTTGCACCGACTGTTTTGAACCTGGCAGGCCTTGAAATTCCGAAACATTTCCAGGGAGAGCCTTTTCTTGGGCCCGACTCAGATCATGAAGAGGAGTACGCATTTGGTTTTCGGGGCCGCATGGACGAGCGGTACGATCTCTCACTTACGGTTCGCAGCAAAGATTACCGGTATATCCGCAACTACATGCCACACAGGCCGTGGGGTCAGCGGGTAAATTACTTGTGGCAGGCTGCATCTATGGGTTCATGGGAACAGGCGTATGAAGACGGAGAAACGGATGCTTACCAGTCAAGATTTTGGGAGTCCAAGCCGGCCGAAGAACTTTACTACATCCACGATGACCCTCATAATGTTCACAATCTTGCTTCAGACCCGGACTACGGTGTTGTGCTGGATGAGATGCGAACTGCAAAAAAAGAGTGGATTTTTCGTACCAATTCAAAAAGTTTTATTCCTGAGGGTGAATACCTGAAAGCGCTGGGTGAAAATATTGGATATGAATTTTTCACCGGGCAAAACTACAATTTGGAACAGATTCATGAAATTGCAAGCCTGGCATCTTTTGGTGATCCCAAACATTTGCCGGAACTGGAAAATGCACTGCTGCATGATGATCCCATCATACGTTACTGGGGAGCAGTTGGGGCGCGAATTCTGGGCGATGATGCAAAAGGCCTGGACGAGATACTAATCCGAAGGCTTAAAGATGAAACTGCGGACGTGCGAATTGCCGCTGCCGAAGCACTCTATTTTCTTGGGCATCGGGATGATGCGATCACAGCACTAAAAGAGATTTTACAAAACCAGGAATTTGAACAGTTCGGGCCGATGGAAGCCAAACGGGCACATGCACTGAATGTGGTGAATGTATTCGATCTGGAGGATATGCTGAAGTTCAAAGAAGAAATTGAGGCAATCGCCTCACGTGAAGAAGCCGGGTATGACAAAAGAGTAGCTGAATACTTGCTAACACTTGAAGGGTTTTAACCTCAAGCTGCTCAACCTCTCCGGGAAGCTGGCTGCTTTCGCACGATACTGATGTCCAGATCAGTCCTAAGAATAGAAGGGATGTGATTAACGGCTTCAGAGGTAACCACTTTGATTTATTATAAGATACTGGTTTTCTTAAAATGAACTTCAGAAAAGAGAATTTCAAGAAAAAGCATTCTAATTTTTTCCACCCTCAAACGGCCTGGAGGATGTCCGGTTTGTGCTGAAGAGGTCTGATAGGATTGGTTTTTTAGGGGAAAATTGGTGATAATAAGAAAATTGCGTGGTTGCTAATACAAATGTTAGGCAACCTAATATCAAGTTTCGTTTGAACAGATAAAAATCAATTAATCTTTATGGATTACTTAGCCATAGACGTTGAAACAGCAAACGCAGATTACTCAAGTATCTGTCAGATAGGACTCGTTG
>SLPZ01000062.1 GCA_007131725.1 Balneolaceae bacterium | reverse complement strand
TGTGGGCGCTGAGGGATTCGAACCCCCGACCCCCTCGGTGTAAACGAGGTGCTCTGAACCAACTGAGCTAAGCGCCCGAAAATAATTTCATGATTTCAACCAGGATTCGAAATCCCGGCCCTCCCGATTGTACTGCATCGGGATGTTCTGAACCAAATGAGCTAATCCGATCTATTTGTAAAGAATGTCAAATATAAGAACTATATCAATCCGATAAAACAGTTTTTACTAAACAAAATTTTTTTATTTATTACATATAAGTTAACGCTGTTAAGTTGTGCCAATATGCTCATTTAAAGAGGTTTTATGATGATAAAATCAGGTTCAAAAAAAGAAGTGGTTTTTATTGATGGAGGCAGAACACCATTTTTAAGGTCTCAAACGGAATTTAAATCGTTTTCTGCATTTGATTTGGGGCGCGTTGCTATTTCCGGGCTGGTGAACTCCACAAAACTTGACGGAAGGCATGTTGGCCACGTCTATTTTGGGAATGTGATCCAGGATATCAATACCAGCAACATTGCAAGGGAGGTTACCCTGGCAGGCGGTTTGCCCGGAACTGTGCCCGCCACCACGGTATCGATGGCATGTATCTCATCAAATGTGGCATTAACGATGGCAGCGGATGCAATCGCAAACGGTACGATTGATTGTGCTATTGCCGGCGGAGTGGACGCAATGAGCGATATTCCCATCCGTTTCAGGAAACCGTTCAGGCAAAAATTGCTGGAAATCCAAAAATACAGGAAGCCAACCGACTGGCTTAAATTTTTTAAAGGGCTGAGGCCGTCTCATTTGCTGCCGGAAGTACCGTCGATTTCCGAATTTTCTACCGGGGAAACAATGGGACAGAGCTGTGATAAAATGGCTGCAAAGTATAACATTGAGAGAGAGGAGCAGGACGCTTATGCCCTGCGTTCTCACCAACGGGCACACGAAGCAACAGAACAGGGATTTTTGGAAAATGAGATTTATCCGGTTCCGATCAATAAAGGCAGCTCGGTAATTAAATCTGACAATGGAATCAGGGGAGACAGTACTCTGGAAAAACTCTCTTCATTATCACCGGCATTCATCAGACCGCACGGAACGGTAACTGCGGGGAATGCCTCCTTTTTGACGGATGGCGCATCGGCGGGACTGGTAATGGAAAAAAACCGTGCGCTGGAGCTCGGCTATCAACCCAAAGCCGTTATCAAAAATTATGTTTATGTAGCCCGGCAGCCGGGAGATGAGCTGCTGCTTGGGCCGGCATTTGCGGTTCCCAAAGTATTGGATTTGATGAACCTGGAATTGAGTGATATTGATGTGTTTGAATTTCATGAGGCGTTTGCCGGGCAAATGCTCACGGTTTTGAAAGCTTTGGACAGCAGCGATTTTGCAAAAAATAGGTTACAGCGTACAGAAAAAATTGGTAAAATACCGGATGAGAAACTCAACAGGTGGGGCGGATCGCTGTCTGTCGGCCACCCGTTTGCCGCAACAGGAATGCGGCTGGTTACTACGGCCGCAAACCGGTTAATCCGGGAAAATGGCCGTTATGCATTGATAGCTGCCTGTGCCGCCGGCGGACAGGGTCATGCAATGATAATTGAACGTTATCAGGAATTATAAATACAGCGGAAATCATAAAAAATTTGTAGAAAAATGGCTAAGACGAAAATTATCCGTTTGAAAATTGAAGATCAGGTGGCAATGGTATGGCTGGATACTCCGGGCGAAAAAGTGAATAAATTAAATGAACCGCTGATCGATGAATTTTCTGAAATACTTGATAAGATTGAGTCTGATAAGAGTATTGATGGGGCGGTTCTGATAAGCGGCAAAGAGGAGAACTTTATTGCCGGCGCCGATATCAACATGTTTAAAACCAGGGAGACATCTGAAGAACTGGAAGAATTGAGCCGTACCGGGCAGAAAATATTGAACAGGGTTGAACAGAGCCGAAAGCCAATTGTGGCAGCTATAAACGGTTCGTGTATGGGCGGAGGCACCGAACTTGCCCTGGCTTGCCATTACCGGATTGTATCCAATCATAAATCAACAAAAATAGCACTGCCTGAAGTGAAGCTGGGGTTGCTTCCCGGAATGGGAGGCACCCAAAGGCTGCCGAGGCTGATCGGCATCCAGAAAGCGCTGACTTATATGCTTACAGGCAAAAATATGTACAGCTACCAGGCCGGCAAAACCGGTTTTGCCAACGAGATGGTGCATCCGAGTGCACTGGAAACGGCCGGAATTAAAGCTGTTAAGAAGCTTAAAGAGAAGAAAACCAAACAGCCGGACAAGCGCTCGTTTGCAGAAAAAATTCTTGAAAGCAATCCTATCGGCAGGAGTATTATTTTTTCCCAGGCCCGCAAACGATCAAAAAATGAGACGAAAGGTAATTATCCGGCGCCGCCCAGGATCATTGATTGTGTGGAATTCGGCTACAAAAAGGGCAAAGAAAAAGGCCTTGACTATGAATCGAGAGCTTTTGGAGAACTGGCTGTGACACCTGAGTCGAGAGCTTTGGTTGCGCTCTTTTTTGGCATGACAGATGCAAAGAAAAATCCCTGGGAAAAGAAAAAATCAGACGTAAAAAACATTGCCGTTTTGGGCGCCGGTTTGATGGGAGCAGGTATAACGGAAGTCAGCATTGAACAGGGCTATCATGTGTGGCTGAAAGACCAGGATATTGAATCGGCCCTGAAAGGTGCATCAGAAATTGAGAAAAATCTGAATAAAAAGGTTCAGAAAAGAATTTTGACAGATTTTGAACGGGACAGCAAACTGAGCCTGATTCATGCCACAGACAATTACGACGGGTTTGAGAAGATTGACCTGGTGATAGAAGCCGTTTTCGAAAACCTCGAACTGAAACGAAACATTGTGGATGAGATTGAAACCTGCACCGGAGAGGAGGCCATCATTGCTTCAAATACATCATCTCTGCCCATTTCCGAAATTGCGGCGAAGGCGAAACGCCCGGAGAATATTATCGGGATGCATTACTTTTCGCCGGTTCAGAAAATGCCGCTGCTGGAGATTATCAAAACCAAGAAAACTTCTGTGCGGGCTATTGCCACTGCTTATGATGTGGGGGTTCAGCAGGGAAAAACCGTTATTGTTGTGAATGATGGCCCGGGATTTTACACCACCCGAATTATTTCCACCTTTATGAATGAAGCACTGCTGCTTCTTGAAGAGGGAGCGGCAATCGAGCAGATTGAAAGGGTGATGAAGCAGGCCGGTTTCCCCGTTGGACCGATTGCCCTTTTCGATGAGGTAGGAATTGATGTGGGCGCCCATGTTGCCGGGGTATTGAATAAATTGTTCAAACAGCGGGGAGCCAAAACCAGTAATAAAGCTTCTGTTCTGCTGGAAGCGGGCTACAAGGGTAGGAAAAACCGAAAAGGATTTTATAAATACGAGGAAGGCTCAAAAAAGAAAAAGGGAATCAATAAGGAAATTTACTCGTTTTTTGGCGGGCCAAACAGAAAATCTTTTAAAGACAAAGAAATCCATCAGCGGATGCTGATGATTATGGTGAATGAAGCCGTTCTGTGCCTGCAAGAAGAAATTCTACAGAGCCCGAAAGACGGAGACCTCGGCGCCATTTTGGGGTTGGGTTTCCCGCCGTTTTTAGGCGGGCCGTTTCGATACATTGACCGGGAAGGCCTCGAAGTTACTGTTGATCTGCTTGATTCACTTGAATCTGATCACGGTATACGATTTAATCCTGCAGATTTATTAATAGAAAAAGCCGATAACAATGAACGGTTTTATTCATAGTGTTGTGTCAATTATAGATTATTAGGTTGTGAAAGACTTCCGAAGTCTTACAGGTTTAAATAAAACATTGTCTAATTTTATCATTCAAGCCTTTTTGTAAGTGTTGATGTAGACTTCGGAAGTCTCAGATATATTCCCGACAATCTATTGTTTGGCACGGCAATAGTTTTTTTTGTCGGATTATGTGTTTGAATTTTAATCACTTGTTTTGATTGAATAAAGGCTGAAAGTGAATTAAACCCGGTTTTTCTGGTCTAATAGACAATCTTTTGTATTTTAATATTATAAATTAAGTAGTATGCAGTTAGGTTATTATTGCCGCATTTGTAAATCATGAATTCAGCATTATTACAGTTACAATTTTTTGAGATTAAGGCATTATTTATCTTTTCACCCTAAAGTAGGGAGGACGTATTATGAAAGATTTTTGGAATCAGCGATACACCTCAAAAGAGTACGCTTACGGTATTGAACCGAATGAATTTTTCAGGCATCAGATTGATAAACTGAGGCCCGGCAAACTGCTGCTGCCCGGCGAGGGTGAAGGCAGGAATGCCGTATATGCTGCAAAAAAGGGATGGGAGGTTACTGCCGTGGATTTCAGTGTGAAGGCAAAGGTTAAAGCCAACCGGCTGGCATTCAGGCATCAGGTAGAGATAAATTATCTTGTGGATTCACTTCAAAATGCTGAACTCCCTGAGGAGAATTTTGATGCTGTTGGATTTATTTATCTGCATTTGAACTCTGAAGATCTTAAAAAAGCAATGGAGAAAATCCAGAACAGCATGAAGTCCGGAGGTGTAATGATTTTTGAATGCTTTTCTGAAAAACAATTTGGCCGGAGAACAGGAGGGCCTAAAACCCTGGATCGGCTCTATACGGTTTCACAAATCAACAATGTGCTTAGTGAGATGGATATTGATTACTTGCAGGAAGTAGAAATTCCACTTGATGAGGGAGAGTTTCATCAGGGGCGGGGTATGGTCATCCGGGCGATTGTCTCAAAGCCCTGATACCATATCTATGATCTATTTTCTGGGAAACCGCGCCAAAGGATTCCCGAAGGAGCAATATTTCGTAGGGACTTTTACCTATGGATCACAACTCTGACAGGACCCCGACAGCTGTCGGGGACTCTGTCAGGTTGTTACATTCGAGCCGCTAAACACTTACTTCCAATAAAAGTTTTGGAATTAACCTCTCTCAAGCAGTTCTACCCGCTTTTCAAGCCTGTCGAGTTTTGCCTGGATTTCATTCAGCATGTGAATGATAATGATGTGAGTTTTTTTGGCATCAATACCCACAACACTCTCATCACTGGCAATGGCTTTTTCGATTTGATCCAGTTCGGATTTCGGGATATCAAAGTTCATACGGCATCTATTGTTATGTCAATTGTAGATTTTTAGGTTGAGAAAGACTTCCGAAGTCTTTCAGGTTTTAATAAAACATTGGCGGATTTTATCTTTCAAAGTTTTGCAGTGTTGATGTAGACTTCGGAAGTCTCATATGCCCGTTATTCTATTGTTGAAACAACACTATTTATTGGTTTCAAAACCTGCACCGGCAAGATCTTCAAATCCACCGATGTTATAGACGTTTTTAAAACCTTCTTTTTGCATCAAACGGGCAGCCTGTCCGCTTCTGTTGCCAGACCGGCAATAGAGATAGTAGGTTTGATCTTTATCTAAAGAGTCGATCTGCTTCTGAAAATCTCCATTCAAAAAATCGTATTGAGCATCTGTAAGTTTCAGGTGTCCCTGGTCATACTCATTTTTTGTCCGGACATCGATAATTACGCCCCGGTCTTTATCGAGCATTTTTTTAAAATCGTCTGAATTGATGTCTACTTCTGTAGATTTTGAAAATAAACTGAACATGATTAATGAAGAAATTAAGAGAGTTAATGTTACGAATGTAATTTGGTTAAAATGATTAAACATTGATTGCTAAGAATGTTTTTTGTGATTATTTAAAAATAATTTCAAAAGAATGCATAGTAGAAAAACAGAACAGATACTACTAAAAATACGATCGTCATACCGCCGCCCGCTTTAAAATAGTCGCGGGTTTTATATCCGCCGGCGGTCATCATCAGGGCGTTAACCTGGTGAGTGGGCAGCACAAAAGAGTTCCCTGCATTAACGGCTGCCAGCAGAACCAGCGGCCTTGGGTCAACTCCTGCAATCGCACCAATGCTTACCACAAGCGGTGCCAGAACCACAACAGCTCCCACATTCGACATAACCAGCGAAAACACTGTGGACAAAATTCCAACGGTAAAGAGCAGCAATAATATATGCCCGTCCTCAACCACATTCATCACATTTTCTGCCAGAAACTCTGCCGTTCCGCTGTTTTGCATGGCCACGCCGAGAGGAATGAGTCCAACCAGTAAGAATACCACTTTCCATTCAATAGCTTTGTAAGCCTCCTGAATGGTCATCACTTTAGACAGAACCATGACAATAGCACCGGTGAGGAATGAAATTGAAATGGAAAAACCGCTCATTGCCAGAACTATAGCAAGCAGGAAACTTCCCGCAGCCTGCCAGGTTTTGGACGGGTCTTTTGATTCAAACGAAAAAGGTGTGGCAACAACAAAGGGATCTGTACTTTCCAGATTTTTGATGTGATCCCACGGCCCGTAAATGATGAATGTATCACCCGGTTCAATTTCGTGATCTGAAAAATCACCCTCAACCCGCTGACCTTTACTGAAAAGCATGACTGGCTCCACGGCATAGCGTTTACGCATGGAAAATTGGCGGATACTCTGCCCTACAAGTTCTGACCTTGGCGGTACTATCACTTCCACAAAACCGGATTCTTCCGGATCTTCAAGCCCTTCAAACATCGGATGAAATTCGGCAGGCTCAAGCTGATAATCATCAACGTACCGGTTGATTTTCTCTTTTTCACCATAGAGGGCCATAATCTGGCTATCATCGAACGTAGTTTCGCGCCACGGTGCATAATCTACGTGCTTGTCGTGCGAAAGCGCCAGTATGTTGATGTCGTAAGTTGTCCATATGCCAGACTCCTCAATGCTTTTACCGGCCAGCGGACTTCCTTTCGGAATGCGGAAAAAGCGGATGTCTTTTTTCAGGTTGAAGGCATCAATTACTTTCTCCTGTTCGGTTTTTTCAAGTTTGCCGCCTTTTTCTCCCTGCGGTAAAAATATTTTACCGAAAAAGAGGAAAAAAAGCATTGCAGCTACTAATAGCGCCACACCCACCGGGGTTACGGCAAACAGTCCGTATGGTTCAAGATTGGCACTCTCAAGCAGATCGTTTGTTAGGATGAGGTGCCCGGATCCAACCATGGTCAGCGTTCCACCGATAATGGCTGCAAACCCGATCGGCATAATCAGCACGGATGCTGAAACTTTGATCCGCCGTGCAATGTCGATTATGCTCGGCAAAAAAAGTGCGGCTGCCCCGATGTTCTGAATCACCCCGGAAAGCGTACCAACAGAAAGTGTTAAGGAACCCAAAACGCTGTTTTTATTGGTGCCAATCCGTTTCAAAAGCCATTTCGAAAAGCGAGACATCATCCCGGTCCTGGCAACACCTTCACCCAGAATCATCACTGCGATCATTGCTACAACGGCATTACTTGAAAATCCGGACAGAGCCTCACTGCTGGTAAGGATGCCGGTCCAGCTCAGGGCCAGCATGGTTAAAATGGCGGTCACATCGATCCGCACAATTTCCGTAACCAGCATGAAGATGGTAAATCCCATTATTACCAGCACGATCAGTATTTGTGGATCCATTAGTGTAAGATTGACTTTTTTTTAATGTTAATTTCGTGTGATCAATTGTCGGTATGAATTTTGTAATCTTCACCCTTCACTTCTTTTTGATCTGTTGCAGCAATGACAGCGTCTTCGATGGTCATATAAAAATCCCACTGTTTATCTTTATCAGTTCCGCTTTTTATCATATCTCTTACCGGCGCTTTAACTTCGGCAAGCTGAACATCTATCCCTTCTCCCTGCAAGGTTTCAATTACATCAATCAACTGGTCCAAACCGGTAGAATCAATTTCATTTACTCCGTTTAAATCAAGAATTAAGCAGGAAGCTTCCGGATTGGTGTGAATAAGGACGTTTACCTGATTTTTGAAGTACTCGGCATTGGCAAAATGCAGCGGTGCATCAAACCGGAAAATGAGGAATTCGGGCTGTTTTTCTGTTTCATATCGTTTGATATTACGATAGTTATTTGTGCCCGGTATGCGCCCCAGAACAACATTGTTGGGCCTCGCCGAACGATACAGCAGCATGATGACCGACAACGTCACTCCAAGAAAAATTCCTTCTTTGATACCCAAAAATAGTGTTCCGGCAAATGTGGCAAGCAGCATGTACCTGTCGTAATGGCCCAGTTTCCATAGCCGTTTGATTTCATCAAACTCAATCAGCCCATAAACAGCAACCATAATTATGGCTGCCAGAATTGCTGTGGGCAAATAATAAAAAACCGGGGTTAAAAGCAGTAGTGTGAGTGCAACGGTGATTGCACTAAAAATTGATGATAAACCGGTGCTGCCTCCGGTACTGAAGTTTACAGCCGTACGTGAAAAACTGCCGGTTATCGGGAAAGCCTGGAAAAAGGAGCCCCCGATGTTGGCTGTACCAAGGGCAACCAGCTCTTGGTTGGGATCAACCTGGTACGTTTTTGTTTTTTGCTGAATGGCTTTGGCTACTGCAATAGCTTCCATGAAGGCAACCAGCGCAATGGCCAGTGCCATCGGGAAGAGAGTTGTAAGAGTTCCCCAACTTAATACGGGCATTTTGAAAGAAGGAATTCCGGCAGAAAGCTCACCTACTATTGAAACACCGGCGCGGTCAAGGCCGGAAAAAAAGATCAAAAGAATGCCTGCAGCCACTGCCAGAACAGGTCCGGGAATGGCCGGTACTTTTTTCTTAACGAAGATGATCAGCGCGATGCCTGCCAATCCAACTGCCAGAGTCCAGAGGTGGATTTGGCCAGCCTGCATGGCGATTCCATACAATACCTCATGCAGCGCTCCCGTAACTGAATCAACACCAAGAAGGTGGTGAAGCTGGCTGAAGCCAATGACAATAGCCGCTGCAGAGACAAATCCTGAAAGTACCGGGTGTGAAAGCAGATTTACAAGAAAACCCATTTTCAATAATCCGAAAATAAGCTGGATTACACCAACCATCAATGCAAGCAGAATACTGAGAGCAATATATTCTTCAGGACTTTCTGCAAGCGGAGAAACAGCCGATGCCACAAGCAGCGCAACCAGAGCCACAGGCCCCACGGCAAGATGGCGCGAAGTTCCCATAAAGGCATAAATGATGAGGGGCACTAATGCAGCATACAGCCCGTATTCGGGAGGCAGCCCGGCAATTAACGCATAGGCCATTCCCTGCGGAATGAGCATAATTCCCACAGTTACACCGGCAATCAGATCTCCCCTGAAAATGGTTTTATCGTAATTTTTCAACGAATTGAAAAGGGGAAAATATTGATTGATATAATGCTGTAAACCTTTCATTTTTTATCCAGCTATGATTGCTGAACAGTTACGATGTATGTGTTTAGTGAGTGAAAAGGAGAGGCTATCCAAATAAGGCGTCATCCTGTACCCGATACGGGATCTCCTCTCTAAAAAAAGTAGGAGATGCCGGATCGGTGTCCGGCATGACGGTATCGTAGTTATTTTAATTTGTTGAGTGCCTTTTTTGGAAAGCCTCACACCTGAAGGTTCTTTTCTGCTTAATAAGTACGTTTTAAGAAGAAGCTCTCAATTTCTTATGAGAAGATAAAGCTGCCGGCAGCTATCAAACTGCCGGCGCTGATGGGTACATTTACTTAAACTGTCTGTGCTTTCTTGCTTTTATAATTTTCGATTTCATCTTCTATCAGGGCTACATCAAAGCCGTCTCTTTTCAGGAGTGCTGCAGCTACAGCAGAACGGCCTCCGGATTGACAATGAACGTAGAACTTCTTGTCTCTTGGAAGTTCTTCTTTGTTAGGCAGCAATCTTGTATGAGCGTAATTCAGTGCTCCTTTGATGTGAAATTCGCTGAATTCGGAAGCTTTTCTTACATCAAGAATGGCTTCGTTCTCTTTCAGATTATCTGCTACGCTGAAGTCGGTTGTTTCGAGAGTGTCGATCTCACCGCCCTGATCTTTGTACATCTGCAGGTCTTTGGGAGTTACGTAACCGGCAACGTTGTCGAGGCCGATTCTGTAAAGGTCGCGGATAGCTTCCTGAACCCTGTGCTCTTCTACTACCATGTAGATCTCTTCATCTTCGGTGATGTACGACCCTGCCACGGTATTGAACTGCTTGTTGAGCGGAGAGAGCAGTGAGCCAGGGATATGGCCTGCTGCATACTCGTTTCTTTCGCGTGTATCCAGAATTACGGCGCCTTCCTTCTTAGCTGCTTTGCCAATTTCATTAACGGTCATTCTGTTGGCTTTTGGCAGCCCGCCGATTATTGCAGGCCCTATTTTGTTGTCTCTCTTCATCCTGGCGAAATAGAGAGGCGGTTCGGGCTGGCCCTCCAGAATAAACTTCACAAAATTATCTTCTGAAGAAGCCGATTTCAATGAATTATTATATTTGAGCTCGTACCCAACGGTTGTTTTCGGTATGGCACCCAATGCTTTTCCACAGGCACTTCCGGCGCCGTGTCCGGGCCAAATCTGCATGTATTCCGGCATTTTTTTGAAGGCTTCAACGGTTTTGAAAAGGGTTCTCGCAGAGGGTTCCATTACATTTTCCTGTCCGGCGGCAGATTCCAGCAGATCCGGGCGGCCCACGTCACCTACAAATACAAAGTCGCCGGTTGCCATTCCCATTGGTTCATTGGCTGCAGCACCATCGGTTACTAAAAATGTGAGGTGTTCGGGTGTGTGGCCGGGTGTGTGCCAGGCTTTTACCGTTATGTTGCCGATTTTGAATTCATCGCCGTCTGTCATCAGCTCATAGTCGTAATCGCTGTCGATCAGCCACTCATATTTCCAGTCTTTATCCCCTTCATCAGAGGCGTAAACTTTCACTCCTTTTTCTGCAAACTCACGGAGGCCGGAGATGTAGTCAGCGTGGATGTGAGTGTCGGCTGCTGCAACAATCGTTAAATTTTCTTTTGCTGCTGCGTCGATGTACTGTTCAATGTCCCGCATTGGGTCTATTACTACGGCAGTGCCATTAGCCTGGCAGCCGATTAAATATGCGTATTGTGCTAATTTGTCGTCAAAGAATTGTTTAAAATACATGGTGTTATCTGTTTTAGGTTTGTTTTTTGTTTTTGATATTCTTGGCTTATTCCCCTCTTGAGAGGGGACAGGTGATAAAGCGTTTAGCGAATCACCAGGGGTGTGTCTGTTTGAGCTTTGATCTAAATTTGCCTTAAGACCAGGCTCATTTGCCACACGAACACACCCCTAAATCCCCTCTAAAGAGGGGACTTTTTTTTCTATTCATTAAATTAATGCGGCAACCTGTCTCTTAAGATGCCATAGGTGTACGTTCCCACAAGAGCGGCTGCTATGGGAATCAGCATGATGGTTAATCCGCTTCCCAAAAGTGCAAACATCGGGCCGGGGCATGCTCCCAGAAGTGCCCATCCGAGGCCAAAAATGCTGCCGCCCACAACGTATCTTGTAACCTGTGATGCATCTTTTGGCGGAATGGTTATGGGATTTCCCTGTGTGTCTTTTACGTTTCTTTTTTTGATGATCTGCACGGAAATAAGGCCTACAATAATGGCCATTCCGATGATTCCGTACATGTGAAAAGCATCAAAGCGAAACATCTCCTGGATTCTGAACCAGGATACCACTTCTGATTTTACCAGAACAAATCCGAAGAACGTTCCGATAAGTAAGTATTTAAGATATTCTGAAAATTTCATGTTCTGTTGTTCTGTTTTGTTATGATAAAATGATTGGATAGATGAACCAGGTCATAATTAAGCCTCCGATAAAGAAGCCGATTACGGCAATGAGTGATGCAAGCTGTAAATCAGAGAGTCCGGAGATTGCATGGCCGGATGTACAGCCGCCGGCATAACGTGCTCCGAATCCGACAAGAAAACCGCCAATTACAAGTACGATTAATCCTGTACCGGTTCCCAGTGCACTCCATGTGAACAGGTCGTCAGGGACGAGGCCGTTAAAATCCTGGATGCCGAGAGCCTGAAGCTCAGCAATGGTAGAGCTTGCAAGCTGAATCGGCTCCGGGTTGGCAAAAACCGAACCAGCAAGAAATCCGCCGATAATCGATCCGACTACAAAAGTCAGATTCCATTTACCGGCTGTCTTCCAGTCATAGTTAAAAAATTCAACGTTTGCGAAATTGCAGGAGGCACAAATGTGGCGCAGGTTTGCAGAAACGCCAAACATTTTACCGCCCATTATCAGCAATAGCGGTACGATAAGTCCAATAATAGGGCCGGCCACATACCAGGGCCAGGGTTGATATAAAAGGTCTAACATGTTTGTTTTGTATTTTTGTTAACTGTTTCTGATTCTAATTTAAGCAAAATGTAACTACTTGTCAATACAAGTATACTAAAATTTTTTTATTGGAATATTTTTATAAATATCAGTCGGATAGAACCACCGTCTGGTGTTATTTTAAATGAATAGATCATCAGTTTAAGCTCTTCCTTTAAGCATTCCGTGCCAATACATCAGCGGAAGCAAGTCTTTTTTCATGTAATACATTGACGCTCTCTCCTTCATCTGATTAATAGGAAGAGAGGGTGTGATCTTTTTATCATAATCGAATTCAGCAAGTATCAGTTTCCCGAAACCTGTAATAAGCGGGCATGATCCGTAACCGTCGTATGATAGGCTCGAATCGAGCTTGCCTGTTTTCAGCAGTGAGATAATATTGCCCGTAACTACTTTTGACTGTTTTCTGACGGATGCTCCCGTTTTGGCGTTCGGCGTGCTGCCGGCATCGCCCAGGGAAAATATATTCTGGTATTTATTGTGCTGAAGTGTGTGCTTATCCACATCAACCCAGCCCTCTGCATCCGACAGCGGACTATGTTTAATGAAATCAGGTGAACTCTGCGGAGGTGTTACGTGCAGCATGTCGTACTTAATTTCAACCTCATCCACCGGCTTCCCATCTTTTAGAATTTCATAAACAGCAATTTTTTCATCGGCTTTTATTGCCTTCAAATTATGCAGAAGTTTCACATCAACATTATAGCGGTCTACAACAGGCCCCAGAGCTTCTGCCACTTCTTTTACACCAAATATTACAGAACCTGCTGATGTAAATTGAACATCAATCTTGTCCAAAATTCCCTTTTTTTTCCAGATATCGGAAGAGAGATACATAATTTTCTGAGGGGCGCCGCCACATTTAAATTTGGTATTTGGCTGAGTAAACAGTGCAGTTCCACCATTCATATTTTGGATACATTCATTTACATAATCAATATGGCGGTAGCAATAAATGCTGCAAATTCCTTTAGAGCCAATATTCTCAGCAAGCCCGGGAATTGCATCCCAGTCTATTTGAATACCCGGAGCAACAATCAAATATTCGTAAGAGTAAAAATCACCGCTTGCAGTAACCACTACATTTCTTTCAGGCTCAAATTCGGTGACCCGGTCTTTGATCCAAACAGCATTTTTCGGCATCACATTTTTCATCAGCCGTTGAGACTTTTCTTTGTTCAATACTCCGGCACCATTAAACGTCCACATCGGCTGATAATAATGAACTTCGGAAGGCTCAATGATGGCAACATCAGTTTTTTTCAGTTTTTTTATTAACTGCGCTGCAACTGTGATACCCGCCGTTCCGCCTCCAACAATCAGGAATTTATGGTGAGCCGTAAACGGATTAATCTTTTTTGAATCAACATCTTTGCCAAGTTTTGTGTGTAATTTTTCCATTTGTTGCATGTTTTGTTTTTCAGAAAGATAACATAAAATACATGTAGTAACAAGTATTGATGTTTAGAAAAAAGTTGCATACCTTGTGTGCAACAAAATTAAATATCAATATCATGCTAAAAGAAGGAATACCAAGACATACACAAATATCGGATTGGCTGCGTAAGCAGATAGAAGAAGGAAATTATAAGCCGGAAGAGAAACTCCCCTCAGAAAATGAGCTTGCAAAAAAATTTGATGTCAGCCGGGTGACCATTCGCCGGGCTTTGCAATCTCTGGAAAGTGATGCCATCATTTATCGATGCCAGGGGCTGGGTTCTTTTGTCAGCGATGAGAGAACATCGCATAACCTGATCCGCCTGACGGATTTTAATGAGGATATGGCTAAGGCCGGCCTGGATGCTTCATCGGAAGTTAAGTTGTTCACATCGGTAGATGCGCCTGCATGGCTGGCAAACCGGCTGATGATTGAAGAAGGCACGAAAGTAGTTCAGATAGACAGGGTGCGTTACGGCAACGGTGAACCGGTTGCGTTTGACAGCACCTGGCTTCCTATTTTATATGGCCAGCTTTTAAACGAAAATGATCTTTCAGAAACCACAATTTTTGATATTCTCGAAAACAAATACGAAATACCGGTTGTAAAGGGATGCTACAGAATGTCGGCCGAAGCAGCGGATAAAAAACTGGCAAAAGAACTGAACGTGTCTGAAAATACTCCTCTTTTTTTGATAGACAGAATATCATATACGATTGGAGAAAAACCGATCTATTATCAGAAAAGGTATTACAGAAATGACAAGGTTATTTATGAAATGACTCTTGAGCGAACTGCAGAACACAAAGGCAGCTCTGAAATGCCATTAAAAGAATTTGTACCCATTTTTAAATCAAACTAATAATAATATCATGAAAATAGGTAGAATAACTTCAACACTTGCTCTATTACTCTTAATTAACTTGCCACTGTCTGCTACTGGTTCAGCCGATGAACTTTTTGTAGTGATTACATCGGATGATGCAGAAACTCAAATGATGGCAATGGTTCTGGCCACTCAGTCATTCAACCAGGATGTACCGGTGAGAATTTTACTTTGCAGCCATGCCGGAGACCTCGCTGTTGCAGATAAAGAATCCGTTGAATTTGAACCCGCAGGCCGGTCGCCAAAACAATTTATGCAGAATTTACTGAATCAGGGTGTGCAAGTTGAAGTATGTGGAATCTATCTTCCAAATCGAGATGTGGAAGAATCAGATTTGATAGAGGGTGTTAGGGTTGCAAGCCCTCCGGAAGTTGCACAGTATATGAAGAGAGAAGGAGTAAGATACTTCACTTTCTAAAGTTTATTTGCTGTACTGCGTAATAATGAAGTGTCATCATTGATTGGCAATTATTGCTCTCCGATTGAGAATACGCTATCTTTCTATGCTGAACCAACTAATCAATAAACATATTTTTAAATGACATTCTTAAACTTCTACTTTATGATGGGTTCACCTGATGGCGGAGGAGATGGTGCGCTCATCAATCTCTTCTTTTTAGGTGCGATCTTTTTTGTTTTCTACTTTTTCATTATTCGCCCGCAAAGCAAACGCCAAAAAGAAATTCAGAGAAAAGTCGGTGAAATGAAAAAAGGCGACAAAGTTGTAACCGGCGGCGGTTTAATAGGAACCGTGAACACCATTGATGACGAAACTGTTTTACTTGAAATAGACAGCGGTGTAAAAGCACGCTTTCAGAAGAGTTCGATTACTGATGTGAATCCGGGGAAGAAATAGTGTTGTTGACCATTTTGAATTTACAGACGACAGTAGGCAGTTGACAACTTCTTTAAATGTATTTGGTTATTCATAATGCAGGAGAAAGAGTTGTCAACTGTCAATTGCCTACTGCCAACTTTTCAATTGTAATACCAATTTCCATTTAAACACCAACGTTCAGTTATAAATCCAATGCCCAACTTCACCTTCAATACCATTCCCGAAGCCATCGAGGATATCCGTAAGGGAAAAATGATTATCGTGGTTGATGATGAAGACCGGGAGAATGAAGGCGATTTTTTGATGGCGGCTGATAAGGTTACTCCTGAGGCCATTAATACAATGGTAACACATGGGCGGGGACTGGTTTGCGTGCCTATAACAACAGAAAGGGCCAAAGAGCTGGAGCTCGATTATATGGTTAGAGAAGGTGCAGACCCCGATGAAGCGGCTTTCACTATTTCTGTAGATCACAAAAAAATGACCAGTACGGGTATTTCTGCACCCGACCGGGCAAATACCATTAAAAAATTAATTGACCCGGATGCAAAACCATCTGATTTCCGAAGGCCGGGACATGTGTTCCCCCTAACCGCAGTAAACGGCGGTGTGTTGCGAAGGGCAGGCCATACCGAAGCAGCAATTGATTTTGCGCGGCTGGCCGGATGTAAACCAGCGGGAATCATCTGCGAAATTATGCATGATGACGGCGATATGGCCCGCTTGCCGGAACTGGTAAAACTTGCCAAAAAATTTGACATGAAACTTGTAACAATCAAAGATTTGATTGCTTACAGGATGAAGCATGAATCGCTCGTAAAAAACATTATGAGCGTAGATATGCCCACCATTTTCGGTGATTTTAAACTGCATGTTTTTGAGGAGAAACATACCGGAGAGCATCACCTTGCCTTTGCAAAAGGAAACTGGAATAAGGATGAGCCTGTATTGGTGCGTGTACATTCAGCCAATCCGCTTGCCGATATTTTCGCAAGCAAACGAAGTGATAAAACCGGCTTGCTTCAGCAAAGCTTACGCCTGGTGGAAAAAAATGGATCTGGAGTGGTAGTTTATATGGACCAGATGAGCCGTGAATACCACATAATGGATCAAATCACCGCCATTAAATTGCAGGACGAGGGCCTTACAAAAGATGAAATTCGTAAACGGCTTGGCGCTAAAATGGATTCAAGAGACTACGGTGTGGGCGCTCAAATACTCCACGCATTGGGTATCCGAAGATTAAAGCTGTTGACGAATAATCCGGTGAAACGCGTAGGTCTTAACAGCTTCGGCCTGGAAATGGTGGGAGAGGTTCCTATTCCGATAGATCACATCGATACAAAACACCCTAAAGAAAAACTGGATACTCCTCAGCAAAGAGAAGGTTTTTTAAAAAAGCTGATGTTAGAGTGACCGGCTGTCATCAGAATACTCATCTTCGTTATCAGCAACAATAGCCGTTTCGTGCTGATCAGATATCTCATCAACTTCGGAGAACTCTATTTGGTTAACGGGTTCAGTCTCTTTTTCAACCGGCATTATTTTCTTATGAAAGACCAGCAAAACTATGATGGAAGTGCTGATAGCAATATCGGCCACATTAAATATGTAGGGAAAAACAGCCCAGTCGCCTATGGTGAGGTTGAAGTGAATAAAATCGACAACATGGCCATCAAGCACACCTCCATAGCCACCGGCAATGGCCATAAAAATTCGGTCGGTAATATTTCCGAGTGCCCCTCCGATAATAAGGCCCATACAGACCAGATAGGCATAATTTGCTCTCTTTAAAGTAAAAAGGATGTAAGTAAGTATCCCGATAGTAGCAATTATGGCAACAATACTGATGGCCGGGGTAGAGAGCCAGTCCATTCCCAGGGCCATTCCCGGGTTTTTGGTAAAATTAAAGGCAAGCCAGCCGTCAATAATATCCAGCCTGTGCAATTCGGGATTGGTTCTAACCAGGTATTTAGTTATCTGGTCCAACACTAAAACTACAAGTGCAGGTAAAAAAAGTATAGTCAGTTTTTTTGTTTTAGTCGACAAAATGAAAAACTATCCGCGTTTTAACTTTGCTTCAATGCTTAGCTGTGTATGGGGAACAGCCTCGAGCCTGCCTTTGGCAATTTTTTTTCCGGTTACCTTGCATACACCATAGGTTTTATTATCGATGCGCTGCAGGGCCTGGTCCAGATAACGGATAAACTTCTTGGTTCTGTTAAAGAGCATGTAGGTTTTTTCACGCTCCTGGGCATCGGTACCGGCATCAGCCATATGGAACGAGTAGGCAGATTCGTCGGATGCATTTTCCATACTTTCACGCAGCAGGTTCTGAAGAGTTGTTAACTCATTTTCTGATTCTTCTCTTTTTTTCAAGATAATCTGCTTGAAATATTCGAGCTCCTCATCGCTGTATGGGGTTATTCGTTCTTCATTTTGGGTTTCTTTTGATGATGCCATAATCTTAATGATTAATTGTTAAGTGTTCGGCGTATCGAAATTTCTGTTTCCTTGCCTTCTATTTCCCAGGTTTTTACAAAATCCGATACATCCAGTAAGCTGGAGTCGATTTCCTCTGCCAGTGTTTCTGTTTTGATGGATTCAAGAGATTCTGCAACAGCCTCTTTTAAGTTTTCGGAACCGGAAAAACCAATTACGATTCGGTCCGTAACCTCAAAATCAGCTTCTTTTCGCATATTCTGAATGCGATTTACAAATTCCCTGGAAAGTCCTTCTTTAAGCAGTTCAGGTGTTAACTCCGTATCAACTGCTACGGTTATTCCTTTTTCTGTTTCAACTGACCATCCTTTTAATCCGGTGCGCTGTATTTCAAGTTCGTTTGAAGAAATTCTAACGGTTTCACCGCTGTTTAGCTCAAACTCAATAACGCCCTTCTCTTCAAAGTTAGTAATGTCTTCGGTAGAAAGCTCACGAATTTTTGCAGCAACTTCTTTCATTTGCTTGCCAAGACGTTTGCCAAGCAGTGGAAAGTTCGGTTTAGCTGTTTTATTAACGATTCCGGAGTCATCATCCACATACTCTATCTCTTTAACGTTTACTTCGTCAAGGATAATGTCTTTAACAGCATCTACCACGGTTCGTTCTTCTTTATCGATAGGAAGAATTATTTTGGCAAGAGGCTGTCTCACATTCACATCAATCTGATTTCTTATTCTGAGTACAATAGAACTGATGACTCGGGCAACGTCCATTCGCCGTTCAAGTGTTTTATCAATTGCTGTTTCTTCAACCGTTGGATAAAAAGAAATGTGCACCGACTCTTCTTCCTGTTTGGCAACATCCGTGAGATTCTGATAGAGCCATTCACTGATAAAAGGAGCAATGGGAGACATAAGTTTGGCAAGGCTCAAAAGGCAGTCGAACAGCGTTTGATAGGCCGCTGTTTTATCCAGGCTTTTTCCTTCTTTCCAGAATCTGCGCCGGCTTCTGCGTATGTACCAGTTGCTCAGTTCATCCACAAACTGCTCAATTTCGCGGGCAGCTTTGGTAGGTTCGTAATCTTCCAACAATTCATCAACCTGTTTGATGGTTGAATTCAGCCTTGAAATAATCCAGCGATCCATTTCTGTGCGCTCACTATTCGGCAAGGGGGATCCGGAGTAGGTAAAGCCGTCAATATTGGCATACAGGGCAAAAAAGGAGTATGTGTTTACGATAGTGTTAAAGAACTTTCGCTGAATTTCATTCAATCCATGCTCACTGAATTTCAGGTTTTCCCAGGGTGATGAGTTGCTCATCATGTACCAGCGAACCGTGTCTGCTCCAAACTTTTGGATCACTTCGGTGGGATCTACCGTATTGCCTTTCGATTTGCTCATCTTTTCGCCGCCGGCATCAAGTACAAGCCCGTTTGAAACCACATTTTTATAAGCAGGCTTATCAAACAGCATGGTGGCAAGTGCATGCAGTGTATAAAACCATCCGCGGGTTTGATCTACGCCTTCAGCAATAAAATCAGCCGGGAAATTGGTTTTGAATTTCTTTTTGTTTTTAAACGGATAGTGCCACTGTGCCCAGGGCATGGCGCCGGAATCAAACCAAACATCAAGCAGGTCGGGAATTCTTCTCATGGTGCCGCCTTCAGGGCATTCCCAGGTAAATTCATCTATGTGAGGCCGGTGAAGGTCGAGTTCTGCATCGTCATCAATACCGGCTTTCTTTTTAAGCTCTTCAATACTTCCAATGCACTCGATATAATCCGGATTTTTATCACTTACCCAAACCGGCATGGGTGTGCCCCAAAAGCGCTGGCGTGACACAGCCCAGTCTACGTTGTTTTCGAGCCAGGTTCCGAACCGTCCAGTTCCGGTACTTTCCGGTTTCCAGTTTATTTCATTATTCAGTTTTACCATCATGTCTTTCACATCCGTGGTCCGGATAAACCACGACTCAACCGGGTAAGACATCAGCGGTGTGCCTTTGCGCCAGTCGAAAGGATAGTTGTGAAGATAAGTTTCATGATGGTACATCCGATTTTTATCCTTGATGGCCTTCACAATTTCTTTGTCGGCATCCTTAAACCACATACCGGCAAAATCTTTCACCTTTTTTGTGAACCGGCCTTCGCGGTCAATGGGGTTAAACAAGGGGATCTCTTCTTTCATGCAGGTTTCGTAGTCATCTGCACCAAAAGCAGGAGCGGTATGCACAATTCCGGTGCCTTCATCCGTGGTAACATAGTCGGCGCCCACAACACGCCACGCCTTGTCTTTTTTGAATTCTTTTTGAGCGTAATCGAAAATGGGTTTGTACACCCAGTCAATTAAGTCGCTGCCTTTGTAATTGTCTACAATTTCGTAATCGTGGTTGATGGCATCATCAATGCACTTTTTGGCCAGAATGTAAAATTCGGTTTTATCACCCTCAGAAACTTTGATTTTTACGTAGTCCAGATCGGGGTGAACCGCCAGTGCCATGTTCGAAATAATGGTCCAGGGTGTGGTTGTCCATGCCAGGAAGAAGACGTTATCGTCTGCATCAAGGGGGAATTTTACATAAATAGAAGGATCTTGTGTTTCTTCATATCCCAGGCTTACTTCGTGTGATGACAGCACCGTACCGCTGCCGGGAGAGTACCACTGGATTTTATACCCTTTGTAAACCAGCTTTTTATCGTAAAGTTGCTTGAATGCCCACCAGACCGATTCGATATAATCATTCTCAAAAGTGATGTATGGATCATCCAGGTCAACCCAATAACCCATACGGCTGGTCAGCTCATCCCAGAGATACTTATACTTCAGGACACTTTCGCGGCATTTGGCATTGTATTTTTCGAGGCCGTACTCTTCTACCTGTTCCCTTCCCTCAAGGCCAAGTTCCTTTTCCACTTCGATTTCCACGGGCAGCCCGTGAGTATCCCAACCGCCTTTTCGTTCAACCCTAAAGCCTTTCAGTGTTTTGTAGCGGCAAAAAAGGTCTTTAACGGTTCGGGACATTACATGGTGAATGCCCGGTTTTCCATTGGCTGTTGGCGGCCCTTCAAAAAATGTGAAAGGTATTCCGTCATTCCTTGATTCAAGGCTTTTTTTAAAAACCTTGTTTTCTTTCCACCAATTTAAAATTTCAACTTCTGCCTTGGGATAGGCGAGTTGTTTTACTTCTTTGAATTTTTTAGCCATAGCTGACGCTGTGGTTCATTTCTGAAAATTTATATAAGCATTAAATATACGAAAAGGTTCTCAATCAAAATACATTACGTAATTATGATTTTACCATCCGTTTTCCAAGGGGCAAAAAGATAGAAGCATTCAGGCTTAAAATCAGGTTTAATTTCTGTTTAAGATTTATTCCTTTATTTAAATCATTACTCTCATCAAGTCTCTTCATACTTTTGTCTTGATCCGCCGGTTGTTGGAGACGCTATAAAAGAAAAAAGAGACTTGTGAGGGTAATGATTTGAAAATTGGGGGAACTCCACGAAACAAATAAATTCCCATATTTCAAAATTTTGTGTACATTTTAATCTTTAATAAATATAAAACTGTAACCTTAACAATCTGTTGAATATGAGAGAAATAATAATCACGTCTTTAATTTTTGTTGTACTGTTTATGGCTGGAACCGGCTCCGTATTAGCCCAGGATCAGGATGAAGTGATTGCCCTGTCAGAGCCTGTGGTTGTAACTGATCATTACAAAGTTTATGGCGGCGAAATGGGTGAAGTAACCGGCGTTACTGAGTTAAAAAAAGCTGAATCTGTTTATTTTGAAAACAGAGAAATGTACGATCTTTTTTTTGAAGGTGTACTGACCGAGGTTTGCCAAACCCGCGGCTGTAACTTTTATCTTGATGATGGGGAAAGCCAGGTAAGAGTCAGGTTTCTGGATTATGGGTTTTTTATCCCAACAGACTCGAACGGCAAAAAAACAGTTGTCCGGGGCGATTTTGTCCAAAAAGAGGATGAAGAAACCGGCGAGCCATTCGTCGAAATTTTATCAACGGCCATCAAGATTTACAATTAACATGTACGCCGGAGAGCTTCTCCGGCCGGGAAAGCTGATGAGTGGTTTTTAAATTGATTGTGAGGTGGGAATAGTAGCATGCAAAAGCCATAGTAAGATTTGGGTGAGATTTAGTTTCTGAGTAACGGGCAAGCTGCCCGTTGTACGTATGCCGGACAGCTTGTCCGGCCGGGAAAGATTTTGCGTGGGTAGTTTAGTAGATGAGGAATGAAGTTTTCGGTTACTGGACAACTGAAAACTTATTGCTTTTTCGTGGTTAGTGAGTAACGAGCAGGCTCTACTACGTATAATACTCCGTAGAGTAAACTGCCCGTTGTACGTATGCCGGACAGCTTGTCCGGCCGGGAAAGATTTTGAGTGGGTGGTTTAGTAGATGAGGAATGAAGTTTTCGGTTACTGGACAACTGAAAACTTATTGCTTTTGCGTGGTTAATGAGTAACGAGCAGGCTCAACTACGTTTTAAACTCCGTAGAGTAAACTGCCCGTTGTACGCTTCTCTAATCAACCTTCAGTATAATGAATGGGCTTGAAATTGCCACAGAAACACGAATTTTCAGTGTTCCTCCGTGTTCTGTGGCTATTTTCAAGTAATTTTTGCTGCATTATTTCTAATGCGGTTATCCCTCATGGGGATATATTTTTCACAAATAATACCTAATTAAGGTTCCACCCCTGCATTTCTACAGTGATTTGTGATTCCTGTACATCACGTGCGGGAACGGTGGCTTTTAAAACCCGCTCTTTACCCGGCAGAAGCGACACATAATTATCATCCCAGAAAACCGGAAGTACCGGCTCGCCGGTTGCACTGTTCATTACATGCAGTTCAATGAAAAAGGCCAGCAATTCTGTTGGGTTGTCAAGGGTTGCAGTAATTACAAAATCATCACCATCTCTTTCCACTTCATAAGAAAAATTGATGTCGGTTTTCGGCATGTCATAAATTGCCGTGAAATCGGCGTGCTCTTTATTTGGGGTGTAATACCAGGTGGTATTTTCAAAATCGGGCACATCCTCTTTCACCGACAGCCAGTAGAAATTGTTGTGAATTTTATTTCCGCTGGCATCTGCAAGGTACAAATCTAAAAACCAAGTGTCTGTCAGGTTCAGGTTTTCGGGCAACTCCAAAACCAGTTCGGCACTGTTTGCACCGATATCAAAAACCAAATCATCTTCAAATAAAATATTTGAATTCAAATCTAATACCGTGGTTTGAAGAGTGAGGCCTTCCTGCGATTCGAAGAAATCGTTGTTTACATAAATGTGGTTATCACCGTAATTGTAGATAGCCGAAAGCGGTGCGGCGGCTTTTTGTGTTGCGTAAAAGGCACCGGTTGGCATAAGGTAATAATCAAACAACTGCCAGTAAAAAGCGGGCCAGGCGGTGTTGTACATCCATTGTACCAGCCCTGTGCTTTCGTACTTGTTCACGGAAAAAGCCTCGAACATCGGGCGGAGAGCTTCGTAATTGGCCATTTGATTTTTGAAGAGAAAATCTTCCAGGTTGTCTGATTCTCCGTAACGTGCATAAAAAGCATCAAGGAACCGGTCCAGGTTTTCGAACTGGTTTCGTCCGCTGAAATAGAGCCATACGTCATCAATCGGCCAGAGATGATCTTCTGGAATCATGCGTTTAATGCTCGATATAGGTGGAATCTGCGGGCCCGGGCCGGTTTCGGTATTAAAGCCGAAAGCACCTCCGTACTGATCGTCGATGTACCAATAAACGGGCGGCACCCAGTCGTACGGACCTTCCATTTTCATGCCTGATGGGCCGCTGATTTCACTCACTACCGCTTCTACATCTTCCATTAAAATACCGCCGCCGCAGTAATTCAGGATTGGCCGAGTGGTGTCGGCATGTGCCATGCGTTCATTCAGCTTAATTTCAAGGCTGGGGCGTGGCAGTTTATCACTTCCATATGTCCAAATAGCCACGCTGGGATGGTGCCTGTGCCACATCACCTGGTCTCGGTAATTATTGGCATGAAGGGTTTTTTCTTCCTCACCGCGAATGGTTACATATTCATCATGCGGTATGCCGGTGTAAGATTCCCATTCCCAATGGGCAGTCCAGCCGATCATCAGCAGAAGCCCGTTTTCATCGGCCATGTCCATCAGGGTGCGGTTTCGCCCCCAGAAACTTTCCAGCCGGATGGAATTCAGGTTCACGTGTTTTGCATAATTCATCTGGTCAATCACTTTCTGGTCGGGATCGGCCAGGAAAATATCATCCACCCATCCGGCGCTTCTGATCATCACTTTCTTGCCATTAACTTTAAAACCCCGAAACATATCTTCTGTCCAGAATTCATCAATTTCGCGGATGCCAAACCGAATGCTTGCCGCATCACTGAGAGGGCTTCCGGTGGTTATTTCAAGATCAAGATCATACAAATGCGGCTCTCCCAGTTTATTGGGCCACCACAGTTTCGGGTTGCTGATGTTGAGCTCTTCAAACTGATCCGGGCGGAAAAAGATTTCGCGAACTTCGCGGGGTTCGAGTTCTACATTTTGTGACAGGTTTATCCCATCAAACGAAGCGTTGACGGTTGCCTGTTGCGGTTCATTAGAATGATTGGTGAGCTCTGTTGAGATTGTTAGCTCGGCTTCATCAAGGGTTTCTTTGTTCACTTTTGAGACCACATTGTGATGTCTCATCGAGACGGGGCCGGTGCGGCTGACCCACACATCGCGCCAAATCCCCATGCTGCGGTCAGGCGGTGTTGGGTTCCAGTCAACAAAACCGAGGCTGATATCCTGTCCAAAAACCGGTGGAATAATCTCCACTGCAAGAATATTCCGGCCTTCAGTGATATGGTCAGTAACATCAAAATTCCACACACCAAACGATCCCTGTACGGAATCTTCGCTGGCAATCTGCTCGCCATTCAGCCAGATGTTGGCTTTAAAATTGATACCGTCAAACGTAAGCTGGAAATAGTCGTCATCGGTAAGGTTTTCCGCTTCAAATTCAGTTCGATACCACCAGGGTACTTTAAATTGAGTAGTGTCGACAGCTTCGAGGACAAATGGTTCAAAAATGTCGGGGAAATAACCATTTTGCATTAAACCATGCATAACGGTAGCAGGCAGTTTTACCGGATAGCCGAATTCTGTGTCGAATTCTGCGGTTGATATGAGGTCTCCGAATTCATTGTTCAGTTCATTCGAAGAAAAAAGCCTCCAGTTCTCCTGCAGTTCTTTGGCAAATGGGGCATCAGGGAGTTCAGTAACTTCCACAGGCCGGCATGACGCAAGAATGAGAAATACAGCTACGAATAGGATAAAAGTGGTGTAGATTGATTTCATATATCTCCAGTTAATTTATTTTTTTTAAGCCGATTCTTCTTCTGGTAAAATCGGCAATATCTCACAATACATTGCATCAAATTAATTTTTAACTTTTAAGATTTGATGAAAGTTGGATAGACAAGATTTTCTCAAAGGGATCCCTACTATTGGGGGAGAGGCTCTCCAAAAAAGGCGCTCAACAAGATAAAATTACTACGATACCGTCATGCCGGACACCGATCTCCCGAAGGGACAGGCTGGTATCTCCTGCTATTATCAAAGAGAGGAGGTCCCGTATCAGGCCTGCCTGCACTGCCGCTTCGGAATATCAACGCCTGGAATGATGAGTGTAGTGGAGAAAATTATCCAAAGAAGAAAAGAATAAGTCTTTGTATAAAGTCGGGGCGACTGGATTTGAACCAGCGACCTCATCGTCCCGAACGATGCGCGCTGCCGGACTGCGCCACGCCCCGATTATGTTTGCAAATAGATGCATTTAAAATTAACGACTCAAACGGAGATGTGGTAGTACAAATTTGAAAAAACCTAAAAATTAAAACATCCGGCAAAGGCTGGCTAAATCATGTCTGAGCCCTGGTTCGCATTGCAGACATTTCTTCCTCACTCAAGGGTTCAAAATTATTGGTGATTTCCACATTTTGTTCTAAGTGGGGGAGTTCGGAAATGCCGACAATGGCTGTGGCAATCGGATAGCTGTACACGTATGATAGAAGCTGTTTTGGAGTGAATCCCTGCTGCATCAGCCCGCCTCCTCCAAATACTTTCATGGCAATAACGCCTACATCCCGCTCTTTGGCAACCCGGAAAAATCTCTCGAGATGCTGAGGTTCATCCATAGATGAACCGGCAGGATTCAGGGTAATCAGGGCGGTTTCGTAGGGATAATCTTCAATAGCATCGGCCAGAACCCTGCTGGAATGCCCGGTGATGCCGATGTGCCCTATTGCGCCTTCTTCCTTCAGCCTTTCAAATGCATGCCGTGCGCTTTTTTCTTCTTTTATCTGCCCCAGATGTTCGGGAGTATTCACATAATGGTGCTGGTAAACGTCTATGTAATCGGTTTGAAGCCGTTCAAGGCTCTGTTCAAACAGCCTCATGGTGCCGTCGTAAGTAAAATCGTGGCTTTTTGTGGCAAGTATAACTTCGTTTCTTCTCTCTTTCATCACCATCCCGATATGGGTTTCACTCACGCCGTCTCCATAACGGCTGGCCGTATCAATGAAATTCACACCCATATCTATTGATCGGTTGATAATGGCAAGGGCATCGTCCTGTTTGCCCTCCTGGTTAACAGTGGCCAGGCCGCCAAGACTGAAGAGGCTGACATCAAGGCCGGTTTTGCCAAGCGGGCGCATTGGCATTGATTTGACATCAGGATCTTCCAGCAGTGCTGTTGTTTGATCGCAAAAACTGCTTGAAGCGATGAATCCTGCACCGGCAAGAAGTGTGAAACTGTTTCTCAGAAAATCTCTTCGGTTCATATTCTTTTTCATAAAAATCTCCCAATTATGATAATTTCAAGAAGTTATTCATTACAATATCGAAAACTAAGATGTAAGTTCTGTTAATTATTGAGAATTTTTTGGAGGAGTAATCATCGGAGTTCGTTAAAAAACGTGAGTATGGTATAAGAATTTGAAAAAATGAATCTGAGACTATCCACAAAGGGCATAAAGTTGCAAAAATATAATCAATTCCGTCATGCCGGACCCCGATCTCACGAAAGGGACAGGCTGGCATCTCCAACCCAAAACCGTCATTTCTGACTTGATCAGGAATCTCCGAACGTTGTTCCAGGACATCTTTATGCAAAGTGTGGAGATCCCGCATCAGGTGCAGGATGACGCGCTTTTTTGCACTACAACACCTTTATGCACAAAATTCAACGATTTATAACGAACTCACGTCAAGTAAGAACTTTGATGCTCACTCCCGCACCGCTTCGGCCGGCTGCAGGCGAATGGCTTTATAAGCCGGGTACACAGATGCAAGAATTGCGGTTACTGCCACAAGTAATGTGATGCCCAGAAATGACTCTGCGGGCAGATAGGGGTTAATCACGGCATCGTATCCAAATTCGGCAAGCCCCTCGCTGAATGCCGACATATCCAGCCCTGTTAAATAGAGATACCGGATCAACAAAGCCGAAAGAGCCATTCCTAAAACAGCACCGGTCATGGTTATTAAAAAAGATTCAACACAGATCATCAGGAAAACTTTGATCCGATTCATGCCCACGGCCATCAGCATGCCAAGCTCTCTGGTTCGTTCAAAAATGGCCATCAGCATGGTGTTCAGAATTCCGAATGCAAGAGCCAGCAAAATCACAATCATGATGTAATAGGTGGCCTGGTTTCCAATATCTGCATAGAGGCGCAATTCGGGTGAAAGTTCATGCCAGGTGAGTGCCTCGGTATCGGCGAAAGTCTGATTCAGCGTTTCGGCAAACTCTTCGATAGAAAACCCGTTTTTTATCAAAATGGCAATTTCGTGATATATGGGAGTTTCGTGAAGATGCGGCTGAAGGTTTTCCAAACGGGTGTAAACCAGTCGTTCTGCCAGCGGTGAGGGAGTGCTGTAAATCCCGGCCACATTGAATGCCGCGGATGTAAGTTCGTTCTCACTGTTTTGAAAAGTGATGACCAGCCGCGTGCCAACATCAGCATGGAGTTTCTCAGCCAGTTTTTGCCCGATCAACAGCGGATTTCTCACATCAGAATCAAGATACTCGCCATCAGACAGCAGGTTCCGGATGCCTGTAACAGAATCTTCACGGGCCGGGTCAATGCCGCGAACCATAACCCCTGAACTTGAAACGGGCGATTGTATGATGCCATCGGCAAGCGCACGGGCACTGAATGTTTCAACGCTGCCGTTAATTTCGAGGAACTGTTTGATATGATCGGCCTGTCGGATAAACATGGAGGTTTCGCGATCGGCCCGGTATTCGGGATGATGCATCTGTATGTGGGAAACTTCGTTCACCAACCGTTCAAACCGCTGATCAATAAATCCGTTTGAGACGGCCGAAACGGTAACCCCTGCCCAAACTCCGGCGATGATTGCGGCAAGCAGCACACCGCTGCGCCCAGGATTTCTCCACAAATTTCGCCACGCTATTTTGATGATTTGTAAAAACATTATTTCTTCGATGCATCAAGTATGTTGAGGGTGCTAACTTTCACAACCGGGTAAAGCGAAATGATAAACGCCAGCCCAAAAATGATGGAAGCCTGCAACACGAACAAATCCGGGTGCAGAAGAAACGGCATGATCGGCTCAAATCCCATATCGAGCATAATATCTGCTATATCTTCTCCAAGCTGAATGGGATTGTGGTAAAAATAGAGCAGAACGGGAAAACCCACGATTGAACCGGATATTACACCGAGCAGGCAAATAATCAGCGTTTCCATAAAAATCACACCATTGAGCTGCCACCGGTGCATACCCACAGAAAGCAGCAGGCCGAACTCTTTAAGCCGTTCAAGAGTCATGGTCAGAATGGTTCCGAACAGGCCAAAACCGATCACAACATAGAGGATACCCATCATCAGGTACATCTGGATTTTGTCGAACTCGATACCCTGAATCAGTTCGGGCATAAGTTCCGGCCAGGTGAGAATGGTAAGCCCCTTATCGAGAAGGCCCCGTATAGATTCGGCTGCCGGATCCGTGTTGTGTATCTCATCGGGCGTGACAAGAATTCCCGTCACATAATCTTCTGCCGATAGCAGGGCTTGTGCCGTTGAAAGTGATAAATAGACGATCTGATTGTCCATATCCCGTAGAGGATGTTCCATCAGCCCGGATACTTCAAACAACCCAGATGCACTCATTCCAAAGCGCCCCTGTCCAAGCAGTACCAGGGTATCACCAACAGCAACATTCAGCCGGTTTGCAAGCCCTGATCCCAAAACAACGGTTTCTTCACCCGGTTCAAAAAAACGGCCGTTCGCCAGGCGGTCTTGCAGCCTGTTCAACCTCTGTTCCATTTCCAGGTCAATTCCCATCACAAGTGCGCCCCGGGCCTGCACATCACCGGCGGCAAGCATAAACGTTTCTATGCGCGGAGCGATGAATTCGATGGAGGGATGAGCGGATAAGATCTCATTTTCAAAAGCTTCATCTTTATAGAACGAGTTGTCAAGAGAAGGCTCGTCACGAAATAATGTATCCTGTATCTGCATATAACCGGTGTGAAACTGCGCGGTTATGTCGATCATATGATTGTACGAACCCCGGCTCATCGACTCCAGGAACAGAGACAAAACTACTGCAAACAGAATGGAGCTGACAGTAATCAGAGTGCGCCGCCTGTTTCTCCATATATTTCTCCATGCCAGTTTCAGATACATGTTCGTAAAAATTTTCGGGGCAGCCGTTTGGTTTGATGTTGTTGTATCAATTATTGAATGGCAGGTTGGTAAAGACTTCCGAAGTCTTATTGGTTTTAATGGAACATTGGATGATTTTATTTGTCAATACTTTTTTAAGTATTTATGCAGACTTCGGAAGTCTTATTTACCCGACAGAAGGTTTGATGTACTAAAATGCAGAACTAAAACCCAAAATGCATAATAGAAAATACCCGAACAACTTCATATTGAGTTATTTATGAAAGCGATTTCTCGTTTTTTGTTGTACTGAGGCTATAAAACCTGAAACCTTCAAAAAAATTATTTATATTTTAGACAAATATATCTAAAAACATGTATTCAGTAATTTCAGTCACCAAAATTGCCCCGGGTATCAGCCGACTTGAGGTTGAGGCTCCATTAATAGCCAAAAAAAGAAAACCGGGAAACTTCGTAATTGTCATGCCTTCAGAAAAGGGAGAGCGCATACCTTTGACGATTGTTGAATCTGACGAGCAGCGTGGCACCATTACTCTGATTGTCCAGGCTATCGGTAAAACCACTCATATCATCAACAACATGGTTGCTGGCGACAGTTTTACCGATGTGGTTGGCCCGCTGGGTGAGCCCACTCCCGTTGATAATGTGGGAACGGTGGTTTGTGTAGGCGGAGGCGTGGGCACGGCAGTCATCTACCCGATGGCGAAGGCACTGAAAGAAGCGGGAAATCGTGTGATAGGTATCATCGGCTCCAAAAACAGAGAGATGATTATTCTTGAAGACGAAATGAGGCAATGCACGGATGAATTATACATCACCACAGATGACGGATCTTATGGGTTGAAAGGTTTCGTTACCGATGCGCTGAGACTGGTAATTGAAGAAAATGAATCCATCCAGAGTGTTTATACAACCGGTCCGCTGCCGATGATGAAAGCGGTGGCTGAGCTGACCCGAAAATCAAATGTGCATACTTTGGCAAGCCTCAACCCGATCATGATGGACGGCACCGGTATGTGCGGGGCATGCAGGGTGATTGTGGACGATGAATTGAAATTTACCTGTGTTGACGGCCCCGAATTTGATGCCCACAAAGTGAATTTTGATGAGCTCATCCTGAGAAACAAAACCTATTTCGACCAGGAGAGAAAAGCAATGGATTCATACAGGGAATTCTGCAAAGCAAGAGGCGCATATGTCTGAAAAAAGAAGAGCAAGAAAAAATGGCAAGGCCGATGATCGGGTGATCCACCTGAAGCCGCCGGAGCGGATGAAGATTGCCCGCCAGCAGCCCATAGAAAAAGAACCGGATTACAGGGTTTGTAATTTCGAGGAGGTATCCGATGGGTTTAACATAGAACTTGCAGCAGAAGAAGCATTGCGCTGCCTGGAGTGTAAAGACCCGGTATGCATGAAAGAGTGCCCGGTGAATATTGATATCCGGGGATTTATCCGGCTGATTTATCAAAAAGATTATGATTCTGCCATAAAAAAGATCCGGGAATCGAACTATCTGCCAGCCATTTGCGGCCGTGTTTGTCCTCAGGAAAGTTTGTGCGAACAGGCGTGTCTTGTCGGTAAACGTAACGAACCGCTTGCCATTGGAAAGCTGGAACGATTTGTTGCGGATTATGAGCTGAAAAACGGGAATTTTACACCGCCCGAAATCAAAGAGAAAAAAGGCCAGAAAGTGGCCGTGGTGGGAGCCGGGCCGGGTGGCTTGACAGCAGCGGCAGATCTTGCCATTCGCGGTTATGAAGTGACCATATTTGAGGCACTTCACGAAGCCGGAGGTGTACTGAAGTATGGAATTCCTGAATTCCGCCTGCCTAAACATATCGTGGATGCCGAGGTTGACCGAGTAAAAGCACTTGGTGTGGAAATTAAAACCAATGTTGTAATTGGCCGCACCCTCACTATCGACGAACTGTTTGATGAGATGAATTTTGAAGCGGTCTATATCGGCACCGGGGCAGGCTCGCCCAGGTTCATGAATATTCCGGGCGAAAACCTGAGCGGAGTCTATTCAGCCAGCGAACTGCTGACCCGCGTGAACCTCATGAAAGCGTATAAATATCCGGAATACGATACTCCGCTAAAAATCGGTCAGCGCGTTTCGGTGGTGGGCGGCGGCGATGTGGCAATGGATGCCGCACGAACCTCGAAAAGACTGGGCCCCGAAAGGGTGGATCTGTTCTACCGGCGCTCACGAGAGGAGATGCCAGCCAGGATTGAAGAGATCCATCACGCAGAAGAAGAGGGAATCCACTTCCACCTGCTCACAAATCCAGTAGAAATTTTTGGTGATGATAATGGGTGGGTGAGAGCCATAAAATTACAGAAAATGGAGTTGGGGGAGCCGGATGATCAGGGACGCCGCAGGCCTGTACCTATCGAGGGTGAGTACTTCACAGTGGAGACGGATACGGTAGTGATAGCCATTGGCCAGAGTCCGAATCCCATCATACAACAAACCACGCCGGGGTTGAAAACAACCAAATGGGGAACCATCATTGTGGATGAAGTGGGTGCCACAAGCCGGGAGGGAATTTTTGCCGGAGGCGATATTTCAAGAGGCGGTGCAACGGTGATTGAAGCCGTTTCCGACGGAAAACTTGCATCCCGTTCAATAGATGAATATTTGACTGAGAAACGGGCTAAAGTTTCAAGTGATTAACAGGATAAGCTGAATATCGATGTGATCAGCGACCTGACAGAGTGCGAACGGTAGAGAGCTCCTGTCAGAGTCGCGTGATGCGTTTAATCCTTTCGAATGGCAATTTCTGGATCTTCAACTCTGGAACTGGCGCAAGCGCCTGTACTGAGCGGAGTCGAATGTATCCGCTTGTGCCTTTAGTTCTTGTGCCTTTGGTACCTGACAGATTTGCGTTTTCATGCATTAACACACAAGACAAATTTGTCAACTGCCTTTTGTCAACTTCTTTCAAAGGGCTTATTTCCTGATGAAATACATAGTCTCTTCAAACAGCAATTTCTGGCTCACAACTCAGGTTGTTTAAATCAAAAGCACTAATCAGATATTTTCTGAATGTCTGCGATATAAACAATTTCATCATCATCGATGGCAATAGCCCCGCTGAGTACTTTAAACTCATCTCCTTTAGAAATTGGCAAATCGATTTGTGAGAGATCGACATCAGATGAAGTTGCACCCCCCTCGCCTTCCCACTTCAATAGGGATTTATAGTAATTGGTAGTTTTTTCCGAAAGTCCCAGTTTTAGTTTAATCCTTTCCGGTTTTGCACTCATAAAATTCTCCGATTGGTTAATTGACCTTTCTTTCAATTAAAAAATTATATCAAAACAACACTCATCCCGCTGAAATAGTTTAATGAGATTAAGTAAGCAGAAGGTTCTGTTTTTAATTGTGAATTTATAATCTGCTTTCATGACGACATTTACATAGACAAAATTTTTATGACTACTGGGGGGTGGGTTGATTTTGAGTGAGAAGGCATCATTTCTTTTCATTAAACTATTAACACGTAAAGGTTTCAAAAGAGTGACAAGTAAGGCAAAAGTGTAATGTTATTTGCCTTATTAACATGCGTATAATAAATTGTTAAAAATTATAAACTAATTCAGGAGATTTGTATGAAGAAAATAATAATAGCTTTTCTATCGATAATAATCCTTTTAATAATTGAAAATATTGGATTAGCACAAACCCTGGAAAACAGAAATGAGTTTGCCTCATCAGATGATGCAATTGAATGGGTAAAAAAAATATATCTGGAGCGTGATTATGAATATGGTGCCATTGAGGGAGACCACCTGATAAAAAAATTTCCTGAATCTGTTGAACTGCATGCCTGGTATATTGCAAGTTTGGCTCGTTCTGAAAGAACGGATGAAGCTGTTGAAGCCGCCGCGATTCTCGATGAAAATAATCCTGAAAATGAATGGGCAAAATATGCTTTTGCTAAATCGCTCCGATGGGATAATAATCTGGAGAAGTCTCTAAAGGTGGTGGAGCAAGGATTAATTTTGGCGCCAAATCATACAGAACTGCAATTACTTCACATTAACGTTCTTAATGGTTTAGATAAAACCGAAGAGGCATTTGAGAAAATCGATCGATATTTAAGCGCTTCTCAAAACCCGATCAGATTGATGGAAATGAAAGGATATTTGTTATACTCGCACAATGATGAACGGGAGGATATTACCAGGAAGGACATGCTAAATTATTTTGCTGAGATCAGAAAGATTCAGCCCGATAATTTGAGTGCACATTTTTACCCCGGATTATATCATTACAATGAACAGAATAATGAGAAGGCTCTTCATTATTTACAAAAAGCTGCATCATTTTCAACATCTCCGGAAGTGCATAACAATTATTGGTATGCTGTAAGGCAGAGTGATGAATTATCAAGGGAAGAGAAAATAGACTTAATTGAGCAGGATATTCAGTCTCTGAAAGAACAACGTCCTGTAACAGCAAACCTGTTGAATAGAATTTCTACGAATTATTACTTTATGAATCTTATTGACAAAAGGGATGAATATTCAGAAAAGATTGTAGAAAAATTTCCTAATTCGAGGGAAGCTGAGTGGGTGTTAGTGCAACAACACAGGGATTACAGGGAAAAATATTCAAAAGAAATAGAACAGGGCAAAGAAGAAATTATTGATGAATACAGAGAAATGCTCTGGCGATATTTGAACCGTCAGAACTATCATAATCCTGCTTTGAAAGGAGAAATTTATCTTTCTCTATTCTATTCATACAAAGACAGCAAAACAGTTAATACCGATACACTTTCTGTGTTACTGGAAGGCATGGTAGAATACAATACTATGAATCCACATATAGTATTCGCAGATGCACCTGCTATTTATGCAGAAAAAGGAGGTGAAATTGACCGTGCTCTTGAAATTGCAAATCAGGGATTTGAACAAATGCAGGAATCGGTTGAACGTCGAAAAGAATGGGGCGCTTTCGAAAATGATAATGATTATAAAGAGGCTCTTGATATGTCTTACACTCTGGTTCATGATGCCCTTGGCTGGATTTGGTTTCATGCCGGTAACCTTGAAAAATCGGAAGAGCATTTGGCAAAATCACACAATCTCTATCCATTAAACAGAAAAAATCTTTACAGGCTGGGGAAATTATATGAAAAACTGCAGCAACATGAAAATGCCGAAGCTTTTTACATTATGGGAGTTGGCGCCTCAGGTATGGGAGAAAATCCCAATTTTGAAGCACTTCGTGAGCTGTATAAAAAAAAGAGAGGCTCTCTTGAAGGGTACGATTATTACCTGAATAGGGTTATGGATGAAGACCGGACTACTCGGAAAGAGAGGATATTAGCTGAAAAAATTGAAAATCCCGAAGATGTTACATCTTTTGAACTGAAAAATATGGACGGAGAAATATTCAATTCCGTTTTGATTGAAGATAAAATAACAGCCATTAATTTCTGGGGGACATGGTGTGGCCCATGTGTTGCTGAAATGCCGGATATCCAGGAACTACATGAGAAGTATCAAGAAGATGATGATGTATTGATTTTAACTATAAATAATGATTTTGATATAGAGAAACTTCGTGAATGGCTGGATGATCATAATTATACATTTCCCGTTTTAAGAGATGATGGTTACATA
>SLPZ01000089.1 GCA_007131725.1 Balneolaceae bacterium | reverse complement strand
GGTGAAGCGGCAATCAGAATTGCGAAGCAAGAATGATGGAGCGCAACCCGGGGTAAAGTGAATCCAATACCAAAACCCCGAGGCGGCTACTTTGCCACTATCCGAAAATTCATTCGAGGGGGCGCCGGGAAAGACTCCGAGGTGTATCCGACAGGTTTCATTTCAAAAATAGTTTTCAATCTCTTCTTTAAACTATTCATCATAAATCGGATTGCATGACCCAAATTTAAAAACGAATCCTACTAAACTATTGATATTATTGAATCCAAACTTTAAGCGTCGACGACGCGCACAAAACAGGAAGTCTATAACTGCCTGCTTCCAAAAATTTCTTTTTAAACCGGAACATTACGGGTAGTAAATTGTTTAAATCCGATTGAATAAAACAGATAAGATTTCATGCAGAGGAACCCTGAAAAGAAAAAAGAAATTTGGCTTCGGTATTTAATCGGGGGTCTCATTTTATTAAGCACACTGCCGATAGTTTACCTTCTGTTGATCTGGAACGGATATTTCGGCCCCATGCCCGACAGGGCAGAGCTCTCCGAGATCAAAAATTACCAGGCTTCGGTTGTCTATTCAGCCGACGGCGAGCGGCTTGGAACCTACTTTTTGCAGAACCGGACCGAGGTTTCGATAGATGATGTAAACCCGGTTCTGATAGATGCACTGCTTGCCATCGAGGATGTCCGGTTTTACCAGCATCGCGGTATTGATTACCGGGCACTCGCGAGGGTTTTTGTCAGCACGCTGCTGCTTGGCCAGGACGCCGGAGGAGGCAGCACCATCACACAGCAGCTTGCAAAAAATCTCTACCCCCGGCAAAACAACTCTTTTCTCCATTTGGCGGCAGATAAAATCAGGGAGATGATTATTGCCAGGCGCCTGGAAAACATCTATTCCAAAGAAGAGATTCTTCAGCTCTACCTGAACCGGGTATCTTTTGGAGAAGAAATTTACGGCATCGACATGGCATCGAGGCGATTTTTCAACAAACCACCATCTGCGCTTCAACTGCATGAAGCTGCAACACTTACAGGGATGTTGCGTGCTACTTCTTGGTATAATCCATATCGCAATCCGGAACCGTCACTTACCCGCCGCAATGTGGTGATCCGCCAGATGGAAAGGTATGGGATGATTGACGAAGAAATTGCCGCCAGCGCATTGCACGAGCCTATCTCCACCCAATACAACCGGATTTCAGAAAGTGACGGCCCCGCCCCATATTTTCGCGAACATTTAAGGACTAAGCTGGCGCGGATTTTACAAAACGAACCGGCCCTGAATGGTGAAACGTATAATCTCTACACAGACGGCCTGGTCATTCACACCACACTTGACTCAAGGCTGCAGGAAGCGGCCGAAACCGCCGTTACCACACATTTAAGAACCCTTCAAAACCGGTTCCAGGCACAGCGGCCGGATACATTGTTTGCAGATAGGAATGATCCCGCCATACTCAGGGCATGGCGGCAAACCGATCACTACAAGCAGTTGGTTGAAGACGGTTTTTCGGATGAAGAAATTGAATAAATCCTCTACACACCGGTTCAAACCAGGGTATTTACCTGGGACGGTTACCGCGAAAAAGAACTTTCGCCCTATGAAGTTCAAAAGCACTACCTCTCTTTTCTGAATGCCGGTTTTTTGGCGCTCCATCCTGAAACGGGTAATGTGCTTGCCTGGGTTGGCGGGATTAACCATCATCATTTTAAGTTTGACCATGTAAAATCGAGGCGGCAATCCGGATCTGCATTTAAGCCTTTTGTATATGCCGCGGCGCTGGAATCGGGCATGGAACCGTGTGATTATCAGCGGAACATTCTCTCCGTTTATACCGACTACGAAGAGTGGACACCCCGCAACACCGGCGATGAATACGGCGGCAGATTTTCACTTCAGGCTGCGCTTGCACAATCCATCAACACCATTGCTGTAAATCTGGCTTTGGAAACCGGCATCAGTGAAATTCAGCAGCTCTCAGCCGAACTGGGGATACGTTCGCTCATCCCTCCCGAGCCTTCTATTGCACTGGGCACAGCCGACATCTCACTGCTGGAAATGGCCGGAGCCTACACAGCTTTTGCCAACGCTGGAGTTCCCGCCGCACCGCGTATCATCACCTCCATATATACTGCTGACGGTGAAAAGATTTATGATTTTTCTGATGATACCGAATCCGAACCTGAACCCGTAATTTCTGAAGAAACCGCTGCAGCGATGGTTCAGATGCTCTCAAAAGCTGTGGATAACGGTACGGGCAGGCATCTGCGGCAAACTTACGGCATCAGGCATGCAGTTGCAGGCAAAACCGGCACCACCCAGAATTTTGCGGATGGCTGGTTTCTGGGCATGACTCCCGATCTTGTTTTTGGCTCATGGGTGGGCGGTTCCATTCCAAGAGTCCGCTTTTCCGGAAATATGGGATATGCTTCGCAAACTGCGCTTCCAATTGCCGGGAATTTTTTAAATAACCTGAAAACTTATGCGGACCTGGAACCTCAGAAAGCAAACTTTTATCCCCATCAAACCAACACATCTTATAACCTGGCTTGTGAAGATTACCTGGACGACCGCCGGAGAGACCGATTCCGGGATTTCGTTACAGGACGAAACTCAGACGATCCGCGGGAAGTAAATGGCGAGAAAGAAGAGAGCCGGAATGTGATCCAGCGTGTAAGGCGATTTTTTTCAAGAGATTAGGACACAAACTTTTTGAATAGAATTTCCAGTCGAAATAGTAAATTTTCATTTTTTTGAAGATGAATTAAATCAAAAAAAAATTTCCGTAATACAGAAATGCTTCCCGTTTAAGATGCGTTAATATAATATGGAGACGGTGCAAACTACATATCTTATCACTGATTTCAGCAATCTTGCTTCGCATAAATGGAGGATTATTAATGATGGTGTGATGGGCGGATTGTCCCGGAGCCATCTACAAATGCAGGGAGACGGTCTTGCGGCTTTTCGCGGCGAGCTGTCACTGAAAAATAATGGTGGTTTTGCATCTGTGGTGAATAAAAGCCCTTTAAATCTTGCCGGATATTCGGCCATTTATGTAAAAGTGAGGGGTGACGGTAAACGGTACAGTTTTCGTTTCAGAACAGGAAGTGAGACTGAATATCATCACTGGGTTTACGAATCCCGTTTTGACACACGCCCCGGAGAATGGCAGGTTGTGAAACTGCCCCCTGCACAGATTCAGGGCTACTTACCACGGTGAAAAACTGGAAGATGCACCCGCCCCGGATCTGACATCAATTCGTGAGTACGGTTTCTTAATCAGCGACCGTCAGCAGGGCAAATTCCGACTTGAAATTGAGTGGATAAAAGCTGTTGCCTGATATCATTTTTAAGCATTCCACCCGTCACTCAACCGAATTTTTCTTTTGCTTTACTCTTGATGCTATTCTGTTTCAAACAAATTTTTAATCTCAAAATTGTCATTGGAACATATGTGTTTAGCGGCTCGAATCTAACAACCTGACAGAGTACCGTGCTTTTCGGTTCCTGTCAGAGTTGTGATCCAAATGTAACTAACTACGAAACAGTTGCCCGATGGCCGATCCCGGCAAGCTGTCAAGACGAATCAATGATTTATCGGGGTTAACCCCAATGTTAAAACCAGCAGTGGTTTAATCGGGTATCATAATAAAACATCAATTCAGACCGCCACTGCGGTTCGGGCTGCGTGGCTGGGGCCAGCTTCGCTGATGACCGGTTTGAGGATGTGCCGGCATCACACGTTTTTCCCTGTCAAAAAATTCGGGGTCTTCACTGGCCATGTAGGCAAGTGTGGCTATCAGAATCACGTTGTTGCGGAGGTCGTCAAACACCAGTTTATCGTACGTATCGCGGTTGGTGTGCCAGGTGTAATTCCAGTAATCCCAGTGAAGCGAGAAGAGTGAAAAACCGGGAGCACCCGCTGCTACAAACGAGGCGTGATCGGTGCCGCCGCCGCTCGGCATTCCGGGGAAATTGGTTTCAATATGTCTTCGAACATCCTCCGGCACGGCAGCGAGCCATCGGGTCAGGTATTCATAAGCGTGCAGAAAACCTTGACCGCTGATGTTTACTACCCGTCCGGTGCCATTATCCTGGTTAAACAAAGCCTGTAATCCTTCCACTACATCGGGATTGTCTTCCACAAATGCCCTCGATCCGTTCAGTCCCTGCTCTTCACTGCCCCAGAGGCCAACCAGAATAGTTCGTTTCGGATCCGGGTAATATTTCTGCAAAATACGGGCAACCTCCATCATGGTGATAGATCCGGTTCCATTGTCGGTGGCCCCGGTTCCACCGTCCCACGAGTCGAAGTGGGCGGATAAAATCACATATTCATCCGGTTTTTCGGTTCCGGGAATTTCAGCGATTGTATTATAGGTTGGAACGGCGCCAAGTTCTCTCGATTCCGCTCTCACCCGGATTTCAGGATTGTGTCCGCTTTTCACCATTCGGAAGAGCATGCCATAATCTTCCAGCAAAATATCTATGACAGGAATATTTTCAGTGTTTGCACCGAAAATTTTATTGGTTCCGAAAGCCTGGCTCCAGTTCGACATAATGATTCCGGCAGCCCCGGCTTCTTCCAGTGCGGCGGGCAGGGTGCGGTTGGTATGCCCGGCATTAATAATTCTCTGCTGCCAGTTTCGCTCCATTCTTTCCCGTTTAGCTTTCATGCGTTCAAATGATTCTTCGGTGGCAAATTCCTCCCAGTTATAGTCGGGCCTGCCGGTGGGCTGATGCATCGAGATCATCACAAATTTGCCCTCCACATTGGGCAGCCACTCTTCAAACTCTTCACTGTTTCCAACATCAGGAATAATCACCAGCTCTGCTGTAACACCGCCATCGGGTGTAGGCGGGCTCCAGGCAAGCTGCATCGCTTCCAGTGTTACCACTCTCGGTGAGACCAAGTCAACATGGGTGATACCACGCTCCCATCCCCGCCATTCTCCAAATTGTTCATTACGCGCTTCAATTCCCCAGTTTTCAAACTTTTCCACAGCCCAGTCGTGAGCATGCTGCATCTGGGGGGTGCCAACCAGCCTTGGCCCGATTACATCCATCAGGTAATGGCCGAGTTCTTCGAGATGAGAATTTTCGGTGGCTTCCTGAACAAATTGTTCAACTATTTCATCAGTGTCTTGAGCTGATGTAACCGTCAGTGAGATGTTCGAAAACAGAAACAGAAAGGCGAAAAGATAGAGTGCTTTTTTCATGAAGGATCAGGTTTATGTTGAAATTTGACTTGGGGAATATATCAAACGAATTCCAAAATATTTGATAAAAATGGTAACTGAATATTCAGAAATTTTGTTCGGGAGCGGGTTAAAATTACAATAAAGTGGGGGGCGACCGAATTTATCTGGTATTAGAGCGGGAATATCATTTTAATCGACTGGCTATTTTTCCATAATGTCCGATATGATTTTTTGCCCTTCTGCAGTAGAAATTCCACGCACAAAGCTTATGTACATATGATTAAATAATTCGTTCCTCGGGTATTCAGGACTTGGAAATAGTTCGTGATTCATAATTAATTCCACTTGCCCTAAAAGAAGCTTTGATATAATATCGATATTCAAGTTAGCAAGTATAAGTCCCTTATTTTGGCCCTGTCTCAACAATTTTGTTATTTGATCAATGTTCTCTACCCTGTTTTTTGCTACAAGTTTTAAAATTTTGGGATAATAGCGCTCTAATTCTTCAAACATAACAGGATTAATTTCACCAATTTCACGGCTTATTTTTTGCATCATAGTAATTAAACCTTCAATAATATTGTCAGTTGACCGGAAAATGGACTCAATTTGCTCTTTTCTCTCTTTGTTGCGTTTCTGCATGGAATTTAGCAAGATGTCTTCTTTGCTTCCAAAATAGACGTAAAGTGTTTTTTTTGACATTCCAAGTCGGCGGGCTATCAAGTCCATGGTTACAAAATGTATTCCATGCTTTTTGAACAGGTTGTATGATTCTTCAAGAATTCTATTTTGAATTTCCTCTTTTTTCATTTACTACCGGTTTTCGGTTATGCCAGGGGCCTTCAGTTCCTGAACTCTTCTATTTAACTTCTTGCAATGTAGCCCTTTTCTGTTACAGAATAAATGATTTGAACAGGGTTTCATTTAAAGTCTTAAATTCTCTTGCGTGCTTAATACCGGGCAATTATACCCAGGTATTGATCAAACCTCCATGCTGAATTTTAACCAAATTTTTTTCCATTGCTTATCTCAGAATACATCAGCACTGTTTTGTCCTTCATCCTGGATACATTGTATATACATCTAAACTGTTAATCCGAATGTTGAAAAAAGGGTTTCTAAAAATAAACTGGTTGATTGTTTTGGCATTTCTTATTGTCTGCATGTTTTTATAATTGGTTTTAATACAATTCTCACTGGCTTGCCTCACTTTATGTCAGGATTGCTGTCCGGAAATTGCACATCAGGCAAATACAAGTAGAAGATGATGTATAAATGGAACCGGGCGAAAGTTCTTTGATTTCATGTTTAGTCATTTCGAAATAATAAAGTGAGTATTTAATACCTTCGTTCACAGCTCGGGTACCAGGCTGAATATGGTTCATCAAGCAATTGTTTCATTGTAAATACTTTGCTGGTTTTGATGAAATTTAAATCGATATCCAGTCCGATCTGGATTGGAAAAAAATTACAATCTCTAAGATGGGTTGCATGTGGATGCGGGACATAGGAGGAGCCGGGATAAGGTGGTGTGAATGCCGATTCAGCCTGAACATGAACTGTGCGTCTGTTCACGCCGACAGCAAGTACTTCTAACGTATTTGAATTTCCATTGCTGAGTTGTGATGAAAGAAAGGTAGCTTTTTCGATGATCCCGTTTGAACTGTTTATCCTTGCAATAAGTGAAATATTGGTTTCGCCTCCTGTGCCATATAAAGGTTGATAAACATTTTTAAAAGCATTTTCTGAAACATGTTTTACACGAATGTAATTGCTGCTGCCACTGTCACCATTTACATGAAAAACGGCCCAAGGCCGGTTTAATTCATCAAGTGTAATCAACACCCCGGTTACTTTTACCGAAGAGTTGTCATATTCAACTTTCCATTCAAGATTTCCATCGGGCCTGAACCGGCTGATAGTTGGTATTGTAGTGCGGTTTTTATCTTCATCTGTATTTTCAATCACATAAAGATACCCTTCAATATCGGTGACTGATGTATCGGCACTGAAATTTATTGCAGTCTTTTTATTTGAAACTGAAGTTGAAGATGAACAAGAGTGTAAAAAAGAAATCATTAAAAAAGTGGCCGGAATAACTATAAAAACTAACTTTCTTGTTATCATCGCTGTTATAATTCTGTTTTATTAACCTGTTTCCCGTTCATTTTATCATTGGAAAGTTTTATAAATTATTTGCTTGAACTTTTTAAACTGCTATTTGATGTGCAATTTCAAGAAATCAGCTCTTCAGGCGTGCCATTTGTGAGTTCCCGTAAAGAAGCGCCACCATCAGGGCCTTGCTCATTTATCTGATTTCACAGTGCAAACCGGTGATAATTATTTTAACGGTTGCTTTGCTAATCATTTAATTATTTATAGTTTGAAATGAATTATAAAATGGCCATGCCTTTCAAAACATGGCCATTTGTAACTTAGGGTTTATGTTATGTAGACTTCGTTTCTATATTGATGAACAGAAATACTGTTTAAAAACCTACTCCCAATGTAATTGCGAAAGATCCATTTTTTGCTTCCGGATCTGCAGTTACATCGAATACATCTACTACACCGAGGATATAGCGCGCATCCAGGTTAACTCTATGGTATATATCTAATCCAGCCCCGAAAGCGAATCCAAAATCAACACTGTTGAGGTCACTTCCAAGATCTGAGCCATCAGCATCACCATACAATTTAAATGAAAGTGCAGGGCCTGCATATATGTTGGGTGAAACGGCACCGCCTGTGGGTACGTGAGCTTTTAAGAGCACAGGTATTTCTAAATAACCGAAATCATATTCAATTTTTCTGTTTTCACCCAAAACCCCGTCACGAACTTCACTATGCTTCATTGTGAACAGAGCTTCAGGCTGTACAGATATATAAGGGCTAAACCGGTAATTCATGAATGCACCCCCGGTAAACCCGGCTCTTGTAGAGGTGGCGCCAACATCATCACCCCACAGGTCAGAAATTGATATACCTGCTGTAAATCCCCAGGTCAATGGGTCATTATCGGTATATGATTGTGCTTTGGTTTTGTCAACCGATGATACGATCATTATGGCGGTTAACACTACGATTGTAAGAATGTTAAAACAGATTTTATTTTTCATAGGTCTGATAGTTTAATTTTTATTGTTCTCATGTTTTGTTTTAAGCTTCCATTGCTAATGGAAACTCAATATACGAATAAAGTTTCCATAGTATTCATAAAATTCTGGGATTATTTGGGAATGGCCTGAGATAAAATATGGATCAGTTAGTCTATTAATTTCAATAACCTATTGGATATGCTGTTGCCGGACTTCTTTCTTCCGGCCGAAAATATTTTCGACGGGGAGCCTTTTTTTTGTTCGCAACAGCCAGATTCAGTGACCTGTCTGCAAAGAAAGGGTACTATCAAACATGACTGGTTTTACCTGAACAGCCGGGTTGCACCGCTTTCCGGGCTGGTGTCATTTTTTACTACCCACAGCACAATCATATCGTATACGGCATGAGCGGCCATGGCTGCAATAATACCGGAGTATATGAACAGATAACCAAGCATCATGCTTAGCAGAAAAGTGAAAAGCGTGAAAAAAAAGTGAATCGGAGTTTTTAGCCTGATGTAGCCATGAATTCCAATGAATAAAAGAGATGTAAGCCAAATGCCAATCAGCGGCTGGATGGCTGCTCTGAACAAAAATTCTTCTGTGATTCCGGCAACGAGAGAAATATGGATGATCTGGCTTTTCGATATATCGAACTCTTTAAGCTGCCGGATAATGAAATAATCATCCAAAACACTTCTCAGTTTTGGATTTTTGAACATCGCATATCCTGCCAGACCAAATAAACACCCAAAAGAAATGCCCCAGAGAAGTTGCAACCAGATTTCCTGCCCTGCACTAAAAATTTCAGTAACACTCTGATCGTGGAAAAAGTAGATGAGCAGGGCTCCCAAAATCACCCAGATTATCCCCGAAATAACCGAGGCAAGATCTAAGTCGAAATCAGGCTGCGATGGCCGTTCTGGCTCAGTTGTTTCCGGGGATGATTGGTTTGCATCCTGCATTCAAAGGAATTCTTTTGTTTTTGGGTTAACATCAAAACAAACAAAATAGGGAGAAATGAAATACTCATTAAGTGTTTTTTGCTTTGAACAATTGAATAGCCCGGCAGTACAACGGGCAGTTCACTCAACGAAATTTACACGTTGTTGAGCCTGCCCATTCTCAATTTTTTAAGAAAATGCTGTAGTTCAATGAATGGCAGGGATGTGATCACAATCAGGCTTTCCAAATTGAAAAAAATAAAAAAAAGCCGGGGAAGCTCCCCGGCGTACGTTTTTTCTACTGCCGCGATGCTTTCTTCGTATTGTTAGCAATGGCTGCAATAGCACGGAACAATTCAGATAAAAACCTGGACGCGATAATAATCAAAAAACCGTAAACAGGCATAAGAATAATGGAGAGAAATCCGGTTCCGAGAAAACCGATTCCGGTTGCCTGTGTGAAAAACCTGGCTTCATCTCCTAAAAACAGGGTAGTCAGAAGAGCGGTTCCAAATCCAACAATGGCAATCCAGGTTCCCATCCATTCGCCCGAGGTTTGAATGAAATGCGAAAAAACCGGCGTTGCCACAAATTCGTCTTTATCTTGGGCGATACCCACTACTTTTTCTTTTCTGTCCCACCAAATTTGAAAACTGACCCAGCCAGCAAACGCAATGAAAAGCCAGATCAGCAGAAATACAATCACATATTTGGCGCCTGCACTAAAGAGGTTGTTATCGATAGCAAGGTAAAGCACATAAAACGGAATAATCAGATTAATTGCTGCCAAAACAGTATAAAGCCAGCTAAAAGGTTCTCTGTAGATTTTGCCATCATCGATAAATGAGAGATACGGTTTGATAAACTGAAAGAATATTTTATCCATAGTGTTCCCGATTTGATTTTATTATAGTTAGGTAAATCTAATGCATGCCTGAAAAACCGAGCAGCTGATTATAACACGAAAAATTGCCGCATAGCAGATCAATTGGATGATTACGGAGAAAGGTGGTAAAAATCAATGAAAATCATTGGGAAGCAGTAATTTTTAAATATTGACAAATGAAAACTATTGAAGTCAAAAAGTAAATAAACGTGAAGTTCTTCTTACCTGGTTTTATCAAAAAATTCGAAAGGTTTTATCAGCATTAAGAGCGTAAACTCATCAATATCTTTTTTAACACCTTGAAACATCTTATTTTCGCATTTTATTACGTTGTATACAGCTGGGTATATATTTTTTGATAACTCCGAAATAATGAACTTTAATTATCTATGAAAACCGGAAAAATCATTGCTTTTTTGTTGATACTATTGATACCGCTGGCCTGGTGGGGGTTTAGCCATTTTAATCAGTCGGAAAATCCGCTGCCGCCGCTGCATACAGAAACCGTAGAAACCGGGGATGTATCCCAGCGGGTTGTGGCGCATGGTGCACTTCAGCCGGTTCAAAAAGTTACGGTGGGCAGCCAGGTTTCTGGCATAATTAATGATCTCTACGTTGATTTTAACAGTATGGTGGAACGCGGGCAGGTAATTGCCCAGATCGATCCATCTACTTTTGAAGCAGAAGTAAGTTCTGCACGAGCGGAACTGGAATCGGCAGAAGCCGGGCTTGAACTTGCTCAAATGCAATGGAGCCGTGTTCAGGAACTTCGCCAGAGAGAATTGATCGCACCTTCGGAAGTGGACCAGGCCAGCGCCACCCTGCGTCAGGCAGAAGCACAGGTTCGTGTTCGGCGGCATGCTCTGGAAAGAGCTGAACGTGAACTGGACCGAACCACTATCACCGCTCCGACTGATGGGATGGTGATTTCCCGTGATGTGGATGTAGGGCAGACGGTGGCAGCCAGCCTGAGCGCCCCCATTCTTTTTGAAATCGCCGCAGACCTCAGCCTGATGCATATCTACGCCAATGTTTCTGAAGCGGATATTGGACAGGTAGACGAAGGACAGCGTGTTATTTTTAATGTAGATGCCTACCGTGAAAGAGACTTTGAAGGCGAGGTGATACAAGTAAGAAATGCGCCATTGATGGAAGATAATGTGGTCCATTATGAAACTATTATTGCTGTAGACAACAGCGAACGCCTGCTAAAGCCGGGAATGACTGCTGAGGTTTCTATTGTCACAGATGAACGTTATGATGTTCTCAGAGTTCGCAATACCGCACTTCGGGCAAGACTGCCGGATAACATCCGTCCGGAAGATGCACCCGAGCAGGAAGAGATGAACGGACAGGCGTATTTACTGCAGGATGGTGAAATTGTTGCAAAAAGAGTGAAGACTGGCCTGAGCGACGGCCTTTACACCGAAATTATCGAAGGACTTGAAGAAGGAAATGAACTGGTGGTAGGCCTCTCATTAACCTCCCGCGATGATGAACCCCGGCGCAGCCTTTTCAGCGGTGATCAGGCGCAGTATTGATTTTTCTGGTACTCCTGTAGACTTTGTAGATAAAAGGGCGAGAATTTAAGAAATTGTTTTTTTCAGTTGACTATAGGCAGTTGGCAATTTTATTATTTGATTATGAAGTTTAACATCTGTTTTTATTTGCTTTGAAAGATCATTTACCATCTATATTTGTCCAAATGAATTGTCAACTGCCTACTGCCTACTGTCAATTTCCGGATTTTGTATCTGAATATTTCAATGAAACTTCTTTAGAATAATCAATCAAATAAAATCAAATGTCTTTAGTTGAACTGAATCAAATCACCCGAACCTACCGCACCGGAACTGTGGGTGTGGAAGCACTCAGGGGGATTGACTTCAAATTGCAGAATGGTGACTTCAGTACCATTATGGGGGCAAGCGGCTCAGGCAAATCTACGTTGATGAACATCATAGGCTGTCTGGACAAGCCTACGAGCGGGAGCTACAAACTGGCCGGAGAGGATGTTTCGATGTTCAATAAAAACAAACTTGCCAATGTTCGCAACCGAACCATTGGGTTTGTATTTCAGAGCTTTCACCTTTTACCGCGCACAACAGCACTCGAAAATGTTGAACTGCCGCTGCTTTACAGTGACGATAACCTGAGCTGGAAAGAAATTCATAACCGTGCAAAGCATGCCCTCGAAATTGTGGGCCTTGGTGATCGCGAAAAGCATAACCCAAACGAATTGTCCGGCGGCCAGCAGCAGCGAGTGGCCATTGCACGGGCATTGGTTACCGAGCCAAAAATTCTGCTTGCCGACGAACCCACCGGAAACCTCGACAGCCGCACCAGTCTCGAAATCATGGATATTTTTCAGAGATTGAACAAGAATGGGCTCACCATTTTGATGGTTACACACGAGCCGGATATTGCGCGGTTTGGCGAGCGAATTGTTACTCTGCGGGATGGATTGATAGTGTCAGACAAACGGGTTGAACCGGTTCAGGCCGCAACCGCCCTGGCCAACTGGAAAGAAATGGAAGGCGTAGAACTTGAAAGTGAAATCAGCTCATGAAAGTATCAGCCGTACCTTACGTAGCAGTTAAAGCGCTTCGACGAAATAAGATGCGAACTATCCTTACCATGCTCGGAATTGTGATTGGTGTG
>SLPZ01000129.1 GCA_007131725.1 Balneolaceae bacterium | reverse complement strand
GGGTCTTTATGACCGGTTATAACCGGCAGTCCACACGTAAGATACTCCCGCATTTTGAGTGTTGATGTCTCATTCATGCCCCTTCTGTGTCTGGCAAGCGATCCAAAGGCTATGTCGGACTTTTTAAAGATTTGAAGATAATCCTCCTTATTCAGTTTGCCGTGGAACAACACATTTGGCAATGTATCCATACCCGGACCAAACTCTTCTGGTCTGCTACCTATGATATGGAATGACCATGAGGGTCTTTTTCTGCTTAAACTCAGGATTTTATCCACTCCCTGCCAGTGCTGACCTGGAGAGCCAATATAAACAAATGTAAGGTCGGGGTTTTTTGATGGTGGCAGAATTTCAAACTGTGACTGATCTATGCTGTTGCCAATTATTTTCGTTGGTTTTCTGCAATTGGCATATAGTGGTGTTTCGGCTATTTCTTTGCCCACAGAGATAAAGCCATTTGTGTCTTTCAACAGCTTCTTGAATGTAAGAAGATCATATATGCTACCAGGGTGCCATTTGAATGGTTTGGGCTTGCCATTCAACTCCATTACGGATGGATGATTTTTTAAAATACGATGAATGCCCGGTGAATACTTGCTTTTTCTCATGTAGACGATATCAGGCTCGTACTGAGAAATTTCTTTAAACAATCGCTCCGTTTGTCGCAGCCTTTCGGCTAAGTTTGTGTTGGCAAGGCAATGCCATGTAATTCCTGGACTGTTTTGAAGTTCAGAAAAATGCGTATGAAGCTGTGAGTTCAGAGAGGTAAGTATAAATACTTCAATTTCATTATCACTCTTTTTCCAAAATGAAACCTGATCCTGCACTTTTTTCATGACCCCGCTACGGGGATCGTCATTCCAAGTAAAAAAGTAGGCGATTTTCATTAATAAGTGCTTCTTCTGGATGTATGTAAATCGTCAATCTCGTTTAACAAGCATTGCTGCACCAGCACGGAATGGCAATAGCTGAACGTGCCAGCCAAAATTTTCCCAATCTCTTAAAATCTCTTTTTCTTCGCTCCTCTCGGCATCATCAAAAAGGATTATGGCATCGCTGCTAAGATATTTTTCAAGCATTGGCAGTGCAGGATAGCGGGCTAAAGGACCCGTTGTAGTTGGTGGGCCATCTATTAATAAAAGATCCACCTGTTGCTCGGTAAATTTTGTGAATACATCCAGTTTATACCAATATCCCTCCCAATCGGATAAGTTCAGATATTCGAGTGGGGCATGGATTAATTCAATTTCTTTCTGCAAACCGTGGATTTCAGTCAGTATTTTTGTTTTTTGCAGAAATTCTTTTTCGGCATCAAGAGAAACTATTTTACCGATGCCTATTTCCTTCATAACATAACCGGCCATTATTGTGGATACACCGGAACCAAGCTCAAGCATCACACGGGGCTTTTTCTGTTCAATCAGATTAATCAGATAGCCAGCTGTATCCGGACTTAGTGCCCATCTACTCAATGGCGGCAAGGGTATTAATGGTTTTATTTTTCTGTCAATCCATGCCGCGGCATAGGCACTTTCAGAGAATTGTAAAGCCTCTTTTGTTTTTTTCTGATTTTTTTTCAATTGCCTGGATAAAACAACAGACTGAACCGCTGTGATCGATAATGCAGTAATTGCAAAAATACTCACAAACACTTTACCAAAATCACCTGCAAAGGTTATCAAGAAAAATGAAATGATAGCAATTGATGCGGCTGTCAACAGCACGACATTTCTCTTTAAAAAATGCATTTCTATTTATTTAGATTATTTTTGAATGTATAAGCCATCTGAAGAGCTCGTACTTTGGCTCGATCCGGAATCTGTTCATTTGCCCAAAAAAATTGCGGATCTTGTTTTTGCAGGATATTCATCAGCACTTCCTTGAATCCAGAAGAATCGGAATCAACCGGAAGTTCATTCGGGTCAACCAGAAAACCCTTATGATCTTTCCCAAATGACGTCTGTTCACCTGCTTTTCCAGTTATTTTATCAACACATTTTCGATAAGCAATCAATCCCAGTTCGGTTATTCGGCTGCTGTATCCACCCAGTGCCGGAATTCTGTTATTACTGCCAGGTATCCATGCTGCTTTGCCCAAAACTCCTTTGAATGCCCTCCTGAAAACTTTGCGGTCTACCCTGTATTCATCCGGCATTTCGGCAGCTAACTGATACAGTCTGTTGTCAAGAAAAGGCTCAACCAGTTTTGGACCTACACGCAATGTGCTCAAGAAATGGGGATAGGTTACACGCTGTGTACCCATTGGCCATAGTGTATGCCAGTTGCCTGCCGTATTTGGTCTGAATTCTTTGATTCTTAGATGGTGCTTCCAACGCCTTTCCCATACAGAAGCAACGGTATCCTTATCCAGCCATGAAATTTGTTCTGGTTGATAAACTCCTGATATCATATCAGGACGTGATTTGCCAATTTTTTCCGGACCTAGACCGAAGAAGGGGTTGGTTTTGTTGCCCATCCATGCTGTTTTAAAAAGTGTATCAGCTGCATAGCCACCAAGAAGCAGGTCGGCATCCTGGTAAGCGGAAGCTGTTTCTCCAAAAAGATGAATATGCCGGCAATCTCTACCGGAACCTATCAAATGAATTTTTTTTGATAGATTATTGCGGTAGAAATCACCAGGTCTGTATACAACTTCAAGTGGCTTTCCAAGCGCATTTGCCGCCTTTTTGGCCAGTATATATTCTCTGTTTTTACTATCCTGAATTGTCGTGAGAGTACATTTTATCTGAGATGGTATTAAAGATGTTACAGCACGCGCATCCTCTCCACCAGAAAATAATACTTTTACAAATTTTTTATTTTCTATAGCTGTATTTATAGTATTTTTTACTAGATACAACAGTTGTTCTGCATAGTGATCAAGGCTCTTTTTATATCTTTCTTCTTTTGGACTATAATATTTATTAATTTTAATTATACTGGCTATTGTTGTTATTGATCCAGCTTCTACTGAATAGACATATTTATATATTGTGTAGGGATGACAGATTGTCTCATTCAGTATGTAGTCTGCAATTGACACAAGGTCATATTTATATATTTGAAGCGATTTAACTACTTCTTCTGGCTTAGTAGAAACAGCGATATAATCATTTATTTTTCCATAATACAATGGCATACTACCACTACAATCCGTAACTATAGTTATTTTTTCTTTTTTTATTATTATTACTGCAAAATTACCATCAGCTTTCTGATATTCTATTTCTTTAATACTATCAGTGCTAGATTCAATTTTTTTTTCTAGATACTGTGATTGTCCTATTATTATAAAAAGTGACGACTTTTTATTAAATAATCTAATGTTATTATTTCTTTTAATGTAAATACAATATTTATATATTTTTATTTCTTCATATTCTTTTTTTACAAAACCTTTTT
>SLPZ01000307.1 GCA_007131725.1 Balneolaceae bacterium | reverse complement strand
TTGTCGTTTTAAGTCCTCTCAGCAGACGTTCAAGTTTTTTGAAATCAACAGGTTTAACAATGAAATCTACATAATCGGTTTCCAATGCCATTTGTTTGTAATGTCCATTTGAATTACCGGTGACATAAATTACAGCGGGTTGCTGTTCTTTCTGTACTTCTTTTACCACATCAATACCGGTAATTTCAGATTCAAGATGAATATCCACAAGCATTACATCCGGCCGGTAGTTTTTTAACTGTTGAATGGCAGAATCTCCATTTAAGGCTTTTTTGATATTTTTGAAACCCATTTTCCTTGCCATCATTTCCAGGGCCATTGCCTGAATGGCATTGTCTTCTATGATAAAAATTTTCATTGGTTTATTGGTTTTCTCTCAAGTTTATTCATTCAAAAAAATGAATCAGATGCGAACTATTACTTGCTTGAATATGATTTTTTAATAGAAAGAAATTTAATTTTTAATGATGTATTGCTTCTTTTGCAGATTGTATTGATCGGTGATAGAACTGCTTGAGCCCTTCATGGTATCCGATCTTCTGAAAGAGATGACTATTTTTGCTGTTTCATCTTCAATCAGCCGGATTTTTGCATTTATCTGATCCAGAAATGTCTTTATCAAAAGTTTATGAAATGTATCTGATTTGAGGCCGGATTTCAGTTCATTAATCTCGGGATTTATCCCATCGATAGTAAGATTTACATCCAGATTGTCTGAGTTGATTGTAATTACAATATTTTCGTTTATGGCATCCTTTGCTGTTCCGAGATTAATCAGTTCATTGATCACAAGCCCAAGAGGAACGGCCTGGTTGAGATTAAGTTTGAGATGTTCGGAATCCGGATCTTTGGAAATTTGTGTCACTTGTTTGTTCATCCGGTGGGGCAGGGTGCTGGCGATTTTATCAAGGTATTTATCGAACCTGATACTCACCACATCTTCATGCTGATACAAAGTTTCGTGTATTGTTGATATGGAAAATATGCGGGTTAGTGCTTCTTTTAGCTGATTTGACTCCTGCTGGCTGTCGTTATGCATTATTTGCAGTTCCAGCATGCCCGTTATAATGGCAAGGTTGTTTTTTACGCGGTGATGAACTTCCTGAAGCAGTACATCTTTTTCGCTTAGTGAACGCTGAAGTTCTTTTTCGAGTCGTTTTTGGTCGCTTAAGTCCACATAAATTCCGTATGCGGCAATAATGTCGCCGTTATTTTTTATAGGTACGGTATTTATCAACACAGGTACCTTCTCTTTCTCTTTGTTGAAGCGTATGGTTTCTTTCTGCGATGCAATCCCGTTGAGTGCGTTTCGGCTCATTTTTTCTGACTCATCATTGTATTGATCGTCAGTAATCAGGCTGTTTACATTATTTCCAAGAACTTCATCTTTAGAATAACCGAAAAGTTCCGTAAAAGCTTTGTTCACTCTTTTTACCTTGTTATCAGGTTCAATCATTATTGTGGCCAGCGGAGAATTTTCAAAAAGCTGTTTCATCAGTGCGTACTGTTCACTCTTTTCCTTTTCGAGTGCCAGAAATTCGGTGATGTCAACCCCGGTGCTGACCAAGAACTCTTCTTTTTTGTTTTTAAAACGATTTAAATACATATGGTAGGTACGGGTATTGCCCTGCCTGTCGAGCACACGAGTGGCAAATTCGCCCTGCCCTGCTTTAAATATATTTTCTAACTGTTTATAAACTTCTTTTTCATCCTCGGGGTGAACAAGCTGCAGAATTCCCATCGAAGACAGTTGATTGTTATGGTAGCCAAGGTTGTCTTCGATGGTGTTATTCCATCGAACAATTTTCAGGCTTTTATCAATAACAAAGAAAATTCCGGGAATGCTGTCGATTGCCGTTCTTGTAAAACGCCGTTCTTCATCAAGAGAATGCTGCACATGTTTTTCCGTACTTTTATCGCGAAATGTATTGATGATCTGCATTTCGCCATCCTGATTCCGGTGCAAGACCGATGTGATGTGAATCGGCACGGAATGGCCGTTTTTATGGATATATTCCTTTTCACCTTCAAAGAATGCTGTTTTATTCCTGATGTTCATCATCTTCCGGTGGGCAGGATCATCCACATTTACAATCAGATTACGCCCTCCCTGTTTCAGCTCTTCTTTAGTGTATCCCAGAATTTTACATGCAGCAGGGTTTGCGTCCAATATCTTTCCGTCTGGCGTACCTATAAGAATACCCGAAACCGAATGTTTAAAATGCTGGCTGTAGCGCTCTTCCGATTCCCTGAGTGCCTGGGTGGCGTTCATATTGGTGGTAACATCATCAAAAATCAGTAGCACATAGTCGCTGCCATTCAGTTTCGAAATGGAAACCTTGCTCCAGTGCTTTTGGCCATTACTTATAATTGAAATGATTTGTTCAATGTTTTTATCAGGATTGTCTAAAACGTCTCTTATCCCAAGTAAAATTTTTAAGGCATAGTCGTTGCCTTTTTCAATGGCCTTGCGGCAGTGGTCAAAATAATTGATTCCTTCAGGTTTAATTCCCAGCCAGTTGCTGATTGATTTTGAATTCCAGTGGCGGTTGGTTTCAACAATTTTTCCATGCTGATCGATAACCGCAGCAGAACCTGGTATGGCATTGAGAACAATGAGAGCACCCTCTTCTAAAAAATTATTTTTTTGCATCAGTGGTGAGACATGATAGTTTTTCCATATCAATCAATATAAGTTCGATACTTTCTGTGGTATTTGGTTGACGTGAAAAACGTATTTTTTACATGACTGAAGCACGTAGAATGGTGTCGTGAAAAAACGTAGGTGTTTTACGCAAACCACTGAAATTTTGGGATGTGCCGCTTGCCTTTATAGATATTTTTGATTGCAGACATCAACTCCTCTTTTGAAGAGTTATAGTAGAGATACCCATTAATTCCCATATTGTAGAGCGGATTAATGAGCATTGCCGAACGATAGATATGCAATGCAAGAATTTTACGGCCTGGTTGATCTCCCTTCACTTTGCTGATTAACAAACCCGATGGTTCATTTGTACTCACTAAATCAATAATATACAGTGCATTATCAGGAAAGTTGCCTGGAGTATCGAAATGACTCGTATTCAGGATGGCAACATCAATTGCCGATTTGACCGAGTTGTGAATTAAACTCTGAATCTGTTCAGCTCGGATTTTTTCATCCGATATGATATATATTTTTTCAGGTAATTCCTGCATGTTTGGAATCTAAGAATCACCAATAAAGCAGGGTATAGGCTGAAGAGCGTAAATTTCTGATCTGTAGTTACGCAAAAAAACGTAGTACAAATTCTGGAGCAAAGTACTTTTTTAAAAGCCTGAATTTTAACCCGAATTTCACACCGAAAAATGTGAACTAATTGTCTTTCGGAGAGATGATATTGTGCTTGAACGCATATTTCACCAG
>SLPZ01000267.1 GCA_007131725.1 Balneolaceae bacterium | reverse complement strand
TCGTCAAATTTTGAAATCATGTGCACGGCATCAGCCACACCCACACATAATAAAATGGGGGCGATGGTACTGCTCATAATTTCAAGGTAACCGCCTGTAAGATGAATCAGTGCAATGGTAAAGAGCAGTGTGCTCCAGACTATTATCATGGGAAAAAGAATACCCCAAATCGTCCTGTACAGGTACCACAATAGCAGTATTATCAGCACGGAAGAAATGCTGATGTATTTGATGATTTCACCATTCAACAGGTTTACATATTGGTTCCGAAAAAAGGGGATGCCTGATATATGAAACGTGTAATATTGCTCAAATGGGGCTAAAATTTCATCAATCTGATTGATGATAATATTGCGGTTGGAATAAGTGTTTTCATCTTCATTGATTCTCAATGCGATGGCGGTTGCCGTGCCTTCATCATTCAGTAATAAGCCGTTAATGAAGGGATCAGCGGACATCTCATTTCTCAATTGACTCAGATCGGCCTGATGAAGTGTATTGATTTCGAGATATGGATCAAAGGTGAGCATATCATTATCCACCCCGATGTTTTGCGCACTCCACAATGAAAGAACTTCATCCAGAAAATCGATCTTCTTAAGCCCTTCGGTTAGCTGAAAAAGGTCACGAAGCACACTTTCCGTAAAAAGTGAATCGGTTTTAAAACCGATCAGAATCACATTATCATCCCGGCCAAATTCGGTTTCCAGAATTTTATAGTTATCAATCACAACATCATCATCCGGATAGAAGCCCTCAAGATTAAAATCCGTTTCGATGTTTAAGGCCGGAAATACGGCAGCAAGCCAAAGGACAATCAAACCGAAAAAAACGAGTCTCGGGTTGGCTATGATAAAGTTTCCGAATTGCTGCACGTAAATGAAATTTCTTTTTATAAATCAGATTATTGAACCTTGTTCATCTGATTTCAATTCCCGGATTTTAGAAATAGTAGGCGAAACGCGTAAATAGTGAACTGTTTTTTCTGAATGGATAAAAAGAAAAATGTCCATAAAGATCAGGCGGTTCATTACCTCCGAATAAATTGGTACCAAGACTGAATTCAAAACCATCAGCCAGCTCGTAGTTTGCCTGAAACTGGAACCAGAAATCTTCACCTTCTGGCTGGTACCTTGTTAAAGCAATAAGCTGCATCCGGTCTCTCATGAACGAACGGGTTGCTAATAATGAAAAATACGGAAAGTACTCTTCAGAGAGTATATCCTCATCATAATTAAAAATAAACTCAAGATGTGCCTGTGCGCGAACAGTAGTGCTGAAGATTTCTGTCTGAAGCCCTGCCATTGAGTGCAGCCAGGGCTTTTTAACTATTGAATCGTTATTCAGAAAATTTGCATTTTGAATTAAATCTAACAGTGCAGGAAGATTTGCAGGGAAACCATCAAATAACCCTGGTGAAAATGGCAGGGAGGTAAATAACCGCTGATTGACAAAAAGTGTCTCAGATTCAACATAAAAATTATCGGTTAACCGCAGAGATCCCGAAAAACCGGCCATTAGAGAAGGATGATAATTTTCCTGTAATGTTAAAGACGTGAGGTCGGGAAAATCAAATACTTCAAGATTAACAGAAAATGCGGGGACGGGATAAGCCCATCTCATGATCATTAGATCCAAATCCAGACGGGAGGGTGTTCGCCATCTGTATTGAGCGGCAAACTGAAAATTGCGGGCTGATAGTTTTCGCTCAGAATCTTCAAAATGCACCTCTAACGGTAAATCTGCCTGCAGTACAGGAAACCAACGGGAATCTTGATCCGGCAGAAGATGAGGCTGAAATATCGGATTAAGTACCAATTGGAGAGAATTCAGCCCAAAGTATCTCTCAACAGAAATTGCTGGAATGCCAAATCTTATATCAGCAGGGTCATCTGTAACAAATTCACGCAAATCCAAAGGAGTAAGAATATCAGTGACAAAAGCGGCGTCAGATCGTCCCCAAATCACTTTTTGTTTACCTATACGGATATCATAATCTCCTGCATACCAATCAATGTAAAGCTCTCGTAAAAAGAGTTCGGGCTCAACACTTTCGTGATAGCGTTGAAGAATATCTTTTTCGGCATAAAATCTCCCAAAATTTGCCGAGCGGCCAAATTGTAATTGAAGGCGGTTGCGAATTGCAATAAAATCATAGTCATCGGTGGTTTGAAGCGCAGTATAATTCTGAAAATTTCCCCGAAGTTCTGTTTGTGCTAAACTGTTTACAGGCAATAAAAAAAGGAAAAAAACAGGCATCAGACACGCGAAAGGGGAGATGCCGAGGCAAAGAGACAGGGAGCTAAATTGAATGTTTATTCTCAAAATTATTGAAGCTTAACCAAAATATGCGTAAATTTAAAGCATTGTGGAAATATATTTTCTGCAACTTTTCAACCCAACTCTGAATCAAAACTTTTCATTTCCGAAGTAAAATTACTTATGGCGCACGAAAGAATAGAAGTAGACTTACCTTTAGCCAAAGTTTACGAGTTATTATGTAACCCCGTTCACTTTCCTAAATTTCTTCACCGCATCGACAAAGTTGATAAAGTTAATTCCCAGACGTTTAATTATTCAACCCAAATTGGTGGTGAAGAGTTTCAATGGACAACCAACATTATCGATAATTTAAGAAATACCCGTTTTGCCTGGATTACCATTAATGGTAACCTGAACCAGACCGGAACAATCCGGTTCACACCGCTTAACAACGGAACCCGAACCCGGGTTGATTTTTCTCTTGATTATCGAACATTTTTTGGTGAAGCAGAAGAAGATCTCGCAAACTTTATTGAAGGACTACCTGAGCAGCTAAAGAAAGATCTCGTAACATTTAAAGAGCTTGCAGAATCTGATACGTTTAAAGATGAGGAATCTGAAGATTCTGTGAAAACCGAAAGTGAAGTTACCGCCTGATTACAGGCACGATTTGAAATTAATGCGTTCCGGCCCCACACCGGAGCGCATTTTTTTTGCCTGAAACAGGTGATATCAATTAAATATGGCATATACATTTCGGGAGTTCAGAAAATCACCCCATGCCGTGAAACCGCATTACCTGGTTATTGGCCATCCTGTCAGCCATTCACTATCCCCGCTGATGCATCAAACCGCACTCGACTATTACGGCATTAATGCGCATTATTTTGCTGTTGATCTCGAGCCGGATGAAGTTAACGATTTTATTGCCTGGTGCAACCGGGATGAATTTAAAGGATGCAACATCACCATTCCGTACAAAGAAACCTTTCTTGAAGTTGTAGATGAAATCGATTCATATGCCGAAATGATCGGGGTGATTAATACCATCGTAAAATCCGGCAACCAGCTCCTGGGATACAACACAGACGCTTTTGGCTTTTTGATGGGGCTTGAACCCTGGTCAGACGAATTAGACCTGACACGCGC
>SLPZ01000088.1 GCA_007131725.1 Balneolaceae bacterium | reverse complement strand
GTGTATCCAAAAGTTCGAAAGCAGTTATTGTGTATTCAAAGGCCTGCTGGTAAACCGGCAGATTTTCAACATCGTCAAAACTAAATGAGTCAAGTGATTCATACCCGGCTGCCAGTTTCCATTCTTCACCTTCTTCAAGTTCATGAATAAAAAAATCAGCCCAATTATCTTCTTCTGAAAAATCCTCAGTTTCTTCCTCTTCAAGCCTTTCAGCCAGCCAGTCCCAGCCCATCTCTTTGGCTATAATTTTATCACGGTCGGGATGGTCCATGTATTTATCCAGCAGATCTGAGTATTTGTCAGTGCGTCTATCGGATTCTTGCATGAACTCTTCCCACCGGTGCTCGTCCCATATTTCGTTTTCATCATCATCGTACAGAAAATCGTCAGGATCGTTGGACTTACTCATGATTTCCCTCAACTTTAAAATTTTGGTTTGAACTTAATATTTGAAAAATCTCTGAGAACCAAAAGTGGATATTTGGGGACACAAACGAGACGTTTGTGCTATCTCTGTGCCTGAGTTTTTATCTGATAGTATGGGGCACAAGCGAGACGCTTGCTCCATCTCTTGGTTTGCGCCATCTGTTGATCTCTGTAGCCATGCAGGATCTTATCAGAGATATGCGGCCATAATCTCCGCCGGGTGTTTTGCTTTTTTCTGAACGCCGTCTGTGATCTGATGCCGGCATGAAAACCCCGGCGCGCAGATCAATGCATCATCAGGCAGCTTCCGGAGAGCCGGAAAAAGAACCTGTTCGCCCACCTGCATTGATACATCAAATTTATCTTTATGGTATCCGAAACTTCCCGCCATACCACAGCAGCCGGTTTGCAGCGGCTCGGGCTGAAAACCAAGCTGCCAGAAAGATTGGATTAGCGGATCGCTGCCAACAAGCGCCTTTGTATGGCAATGCCCGTGGATAAAGACATTTCTGTCTTTTCCAATATCCAGCGGTTCTGATGCGGCCAATTCGGTGCTCAAAAATTCTTCCCACAAAAATGCATGATCGGAGACAAGCCGGGCCTGTTTAAACAAGCTGTCATCACATAAATCGAGGTATTCATCGCGCAGTGTAAGCACCTCGCTGGGTTCAAGACCCACGATGGGAATTTCCTGTTCCGCAAATGCCGCAAATCGTTTGATGTTTTCGTTGCAGATTGCTGCAGCCCGATCAAGCAGCCCCTTTGAAAGCTGCGGGCGTCCCGTGGGCCAGATTCCGGGCATAATCACATCATAACCCAGCTTGTTCAGCACTTCATATGCTGAGATGGCAACCTCTGGCTCGTGATAGTTGGTAAACAGATCCACGAGAAGCAGCACTTTTTTTGCAGCAGGATCAGGTTTTTCGTTTTTATTTTTTTTGAACCAGGCTTCGAAAGTTTCCGGGGCAAAAGCAGGCAGATCGCGCCGGGAATCTATGTTTAAAATCTTTTCATAGATTTTTTTAACCGGCTTTTGCCTATTCAGAAAATTGGTGATTCCAGAGAAATAAGAAGCCAGGGGATAGAACTTTTCAGGATTCCCAAAAAAGTGCTCATCGAGTTTGGTTCCGTTTTTCTGATGCCAGCCGTGGGTGAACTCAGCCTTCATTTTTGCCATGTCTACATTAGCCGGGCATTCGCTCTTGCACGCTTTGCAGCTCAGACAGAGATCGAGCGCCTCTTTCAACTCTTCGGAGCTGAATGCTTCTGCCTGTTTTCCTGAAAAGAGTTGCCGAAACAGGTTTGCCCGTCCGCGGGTGTTATCTTTCTCTTCGCGGGTGGCGTGGTACGACGGACACATCGTGCCTCCGCTTTCGGCCAGTTTCCGGCACACGCCGGCTCCGTTGCACTGTTCAATCGCACCGGCAAAACCGCCCTCATTTCGCCAGGCGAAGGTGGTTTCAACTTCAGGGCTTTTATAGGCCGGTGAAAATCTCAAATCGCTGTCCATCGGTTTCGGATCCACAATTTTTCCGGGATTGAACCGATTCTCCGGGTCCCAGATCTGTTTCACCTGCCTCAGCAGCGGCATCATCTCTTTGCCCAGTACAATTTCAATAAACGGAGAGCGTGCCCGTCCGTCGCCATGCTCGCCGGAAAGAGAACCCCGGTATTTTTTAACAAGCTCTGCAACCTCCCCTGCCATCTTTTTCATCTTCTCTAAATCCTCCGGCCGGGTCAGATCCATCATCGGGCGCAGATGCAGCTCACCTACAGAGGCATGAGCATAAAACACGCATGATGTTTTGTGCTTTTCGAGAATCTGCTGAAATTCATTTACATATTCCGGCAAATCCTCAACCCGGACAGCCGTATCCTCGGCAAAAGTGGGTGAACGGGAATCGGCTCCCAGGCCCATCAGCAGGCCCAGTCCGGCTCTTCTCAATTCCCATACCCGTTCCATCAGATGAGGCTCCGTCAACACCGGGTGGGCATAACCAAGATTTTTGGCTTTTAGTTGTTTTGCCAGACCGGCGGCTTTCTGCTCAAGCTCTTCGGCATCGTCTCCTTCAAACTGGATGATCAAAATACAAGCCGGTTCATCCTCCAGGAAAAACCGGTTTTTACGCTGTTCGATGTTGCCTTTTGTGGCATTCAGGATAATGTTATCCACCAGTTCCACTGCGGCAGGCTCCCACTTTACTGCCTCAACTGTGGCCAGCATGGCTTCATGCAGAGATTCAAATTGTGGAATAATCAGAGACTTTGTTTTTGGAAGCGGCACCAGGTTCAGCTTTGCCAATGATGTCATCGCCAGGGTGCCCTCGCTACCACAGAGCAGTTCTGCCAGGTTGAACGGCCGTCCGCCCGGTGTGATCGGATCCATCTCGCAAAGGCGGTCCAGCGCATATCCGGTGTTTCGCCGTGTGATGTCCGGATGCGGATAATGTTTGATAATTTTCTCTTTATGATTTTTGAGCAGATCCAGCATATCCCGGTAGATGGTTCCCTCAAGGTTATTAAGCCTGCACTTTTCATCAAGCTCTTTTGGTGTCAGTGGTTTGAATGTGGCCGTTGACCCATCGCTAAGTACCGTCTCTAATTCCAGTACATGTTCTCGTGTGGTTTTGTGTTTGATGGAAAATGATCCGCACGAATTATTCCCGATCATTCCGCCCAGCATACAGCGGTTGGTGGTGGCGGTATCGGGGCCGAACTGCAAGCCATATTTTGCTGCCTCACGGTTCAGGGTGTCACGAATCACTCCGGGCTGAACTACTGCTGCCCGGTTTTCGGGATCGATGTTCAGGATCGAAGTCATGTGCCGCGAAACATCCATAATGATCCCGCCGCCTGTGGTTTGTCCGGCCAGGCTGGTACCTGCACTCCGGGCTGTGATCGAAAAACCCTTTTTTGAGGACAGCTTTACGAGCTGTTGAATGTCACCGGTATTTTCAGGGAAACTGACTCCCTTTGGCATTTCTTCGTAAATGGAGGCATCGGTGGCATAAAGCCGGCGGGTTAGTATATCTGTTTTGATGGCAGATGGCATATAATCAATTTTGATTTCACATTTTTGCAGAGTGCAACTATACTTGTTTAAGGAACAGTATCACACAACCTGGCAGTGTACGCATCCGGACATAAGTCGGTAGTAGTTTCTGCCAATTTTGTTTGTCGAAGAAAATATTCCTCGAAATTTCTGTCCGCGACTCTGGCAGGAGCTCTCTGACGTTCGCACTCTGCCAGGTTGCTAAATTTCAACAGAGTGTAGCCCGAAATCTACATCATTTCAAACAGAATTACCTGATAACAATGGCTCGCAAAAAATCAATTTTACAGCGAAAATGCACTTCTGGCTTTTTTCACTATTTCATCTCCGATGGCCAGTCCGGCTGTGGCGGCCGGGCTTGGGGCGTTCAGCACGTGAATTTCCCGTTCTGTGGTTTCGAAATAGAAATCATCCAGAATTTCTCCATTGGGCTGAAGGGCCATCGCACGCACCCCGGAAGGTGATTTTTTCAGGTGATGTGATTCGATGGAAGGAACCAGTTTTTGAAGATTTTTCAGAAAGCCTGTTTTAGAAAATGAACGGTACATTTCGTCAAGCCCCATGCGCCAGTGCTGCTTTGAAAGCTTCCAGAAACCGGGGAAATTCAGGGTTTCGATCGTATCTTTAAAATCGAAAGAGGTTTTGCTGTAGCCTTCGCGTTTAAAGGCAAAAACAGCATTCGGGCCGCATTCAACCCCGCCATTAATCATTCGGGTAAAGTGCACGCCCAAAAACGGAAACTCAGGGTTTGGCAGCGGGTAAATCAACCCTTTCACTTTGTCCTGAGCCTCTTCGGTCAGTTCATAATATTCACCGCGAAACGGCACTATTTTAATGGATGGTTTCATTCCGGCTGAACGCGCCACCCTGTCGCTGTGCAAACCCGTACAGTTTATAAAATGCCTTGTTTTAAATCCCTCTTTAGCAGCTTGAATGGTGGTGGTCCCGTTGGTTTGATACACCCCGGTCACGGGCGTACTGAATTTTATCTGATGGCCGGCTGCGGTGATTTTATCAGCAAGTTTCCTGCATACATGCTCAAAATCCACAATGCCCGCGTAGGGTACAAGAATTGCACGAACTCCGCTTGAGTAAGGCTCAATCTCCTTCAACTCTTTTTGATCAATCAGCCGGAGTTCATCCAGACCGTTTTGCAAGCCCCGTTTGTAGATGGATATCAGCTTTGGCACTTCTTCCTCATTTTCAGCAACTATCACCTTGCCGCAGATATCATGGCGGACATCGTTTTCACGGCAGAACTCAACAATCTGGCGGCGACCTTCAATGCAGTTTCTTGCTTTATAGCTGCCAGGTTGGTAATAAATGCCTGAGTGAATGACTCCCGAATTGTGCCCCGTCTGATGAACTGCCACCCGGTTTTCTTTTTCAAGGATCAGCAATTTGCTGTCAGGATATACCAGAGATAATTTGTAAGCTGTTGACAACCCAACGATGCCAGCTCCGGCAATCACAAAATCATAAATCATGTTTAGATTGAATTAATTTCAGGGATTTTTTCTGAGATGCATCCGGAACCATTTCGAAGAATTCGTTGTATGGATACAAGTAATCATCAAAAAAGTTAAATGTTTTTCGGAGAGACAATCTTTAGACTCTTGCGAATAATTTATCGTTAATGAATCGTTAAACATTTATGGGTAATAAACCTTATTTTCAGGCACATTTAAATAAATATATGCATATGACCAGATATAATATAATCTTATTTCCGATTTTGGTAATCAGCATACTGATTGCCGGATGTGCCGGTGATGATTCTACAGAAAACCGTGCTGCTGCTAATACTCCTGAAGGCATTGTGGAAAACGCTGTTTTTGCTGATCTTGACGGTAACGAGGTAAGCATCAAAGAATTTAAGGGAAGTGTTGTGTTGATTGATTTTTGGGAGTCCTGGTGCGGCCCCTGTCTCCAGGTATTTCCGGCCATGGAAGATCTCAGACAAGAATATCCCGATGAGTTTGAAGTACTGGCAGTAACCGTTGGCCTGAACGAAACCCCCGAAGATGCCCGGAAATTTGCCGAAGAACATGGTTACGATTTTCATTTCCTCTATGATGAGCACGGAATTTTTGGCCAGTTAGGCGGACAGGGAATTCCTTTTAAAGCCTATGTTGATCCCGATGGAAAGTTCATAAAAATTGAAATGGGATCACACGGACGCGAGGGTGACTATAACCGCGCCAAAGAACTTATCACTGAGTATTTTGGCGAATAACCGGCATGAACAAATCTTATCATATGCTGCATTTTGAACCCTTGCTAACATAGATTTGTTTTATAAAAAAGAACCTAATAAAAGATTAATTGAAGAATGGAACAACAAGTAGAAAAACTACCATATAAAGTAAAAGATATCGGGCTGGCCCGTTTTGGCAGGCAGGAAATTGCTCTTGCCGAGGCTGAAATGCCGGGGCTGATGGCAACCCGTGAAGAATTTGGAAAAACCAAACCGCTGAAAGGTGCGCGAATTGCAGGCTGCCTCCATATGACGGTACAAACCGCAGTTCTGATTGAAACTCTGCTTGAGCTCGGCGCCGAAGTGCAGTGGTCATCCTGTAATATTTACTCCACCCAGGATCATGCAGCAGCGGCCATCGCAGAAGCAGGCGTTCCTGTTTATGCCTGGAAAGGCATGACCGAGGAAGAGTATGACTGGTGCATTGAGCAGACACTTTTCTTCCTCGATGGCAAACCGTTAAACATGATTCTTGATGATGGCGGCGATCTCACAAACATGGTTCTGGACCAGTATCCGGAGCTCGCAAAAAATATTCGCGGAATATCTGAAGAAACCACCACCGGCGTACTGCGCTTGTACGAGCGAATGAAAAAAGGCACTCTGCCGGTACCTGCCATTAACGTGAATGATTCGGTTACAAAATCCAAATTCGACAATAAATATGGATGCAAGGAATCTTGTTCCGATGCCATTCGCCGTGCCACCGATGTAATGATGGCCGGAAAAGTAGCCGTTGTGGCCGGTTATGGCGACGTTGGAAAAGGATCTGCAGCATCTCTGCGCGGAGCAGGTGCGCGTGTGATTGTTACGGAAATTGATCCGATCTGTGCCCTGCAGGCTGCTATGGACGGCTATGAAGTGAAGAAAATGAAAGATGCCGCCAAAGTTGGCGATATTTTTATCACGGCTACCGGAAACAAAGACATTCTGACCGGCGAACATTTCATGCTGATGAAAGACAAAGCGATTGTTGGTAACATTGGCCATTTCGATAACGAAATTGATGTGAAATGGCTGAAAGCCAATGCCGAGGAAGAAAACATCAAGCCGCAGGTTGACCTGTTCCGGTTTGATGACGGCCGTGAGTTGATTCTTCTCTCACAAGGGCGCCTGATGAATCTCGGCAATGCCACAGGCCATCCCAGCTTTGTGATGAGCAACAGCTTTACCAACCAGACTCTCGCACAAATTGCGCTCTGGAATGAAGATTTCGAAATTGATGTGCATGTTCTTCCAAAACACCTGGATGAAAAGGTTGCCAGGCTGCACCTGAAAAAGATCGGTGTGGATCTCGAAGAACTTACCGAAGAACAGAGTGAATATATTGGCGTACCGAAAGAAGGGCCGTATAAACCTGATCACTATCGGTACTAAATAAAATTGTGGTGAATATAAAAAGCCCGTCCTGCTAAAATACAAGACGGGCTTTTTTGTTTAGTTGTGGCCGGGTCAGGATTCTTTAGTGAATTATGAATTGGGGTGATAATTATCGGCTAAGTACAATTATTTTGAGGCCCAAATTAGTGAAATATAGTTAAGCAACTTTTTAATTGTACTTTTGGCTTGACCCATAAGTACCAAAAGGTCAAGGCGGTGAATTCCCGAAACGTTCGTTTCAGCTGCGTGGAACGAATCCAAGGCCCCGCCTTGTAAACTTTAAAACCTTGGTTAAATTATACCCTGCGTGGCTTTGGATTCGTAAAGCACCACTCCGCCTTACGAACCGGGAATTCAAGGCCAAGGAAGGCTCATTTCAAATGATGTCTCCATATTATTTTGAAAAAAAAGCCCGTCGTGTGGAAAAAGCAAGACGGGCTTTTTTATTTGCTTGTGGCAGGCTCAGGATTCTTTTGTGAACTGGACGCTGATATTCAGCTTTACGTTCTCAGAAACCACAAGATTTCCTGCCTCGGTTACGGCACTCCAGCTCAGCCCGAACTCCTTTCGGTTTATCTCTCCGCTGACCTCAAAACCGGCTTTGGTTTGCCCGTAAGGGTCTTGAACCGTTCCGCCGTGTTCTACATCAAGCTCTACGGTTTTTGTATTTCCGCGAATGGTTAAATCGCCAATCAGCTTATACTCGTTCTCGCCGAACTTTCTGAACGACCGGGATTTAAACGTCAGTTTCGGATGCTCTTCTGCGTTGAAGAAATCATCGGATTTAAGATGTGTGTCACGGTCATCATTGTTGGTGTCAATGCTGTTTACATCTGCCTCAAAATAGACTTCTGCATCTTCAAAATTGCCGTTATCGGTTTCCAGCCAGCCTGAAAATTGATTGAATTTTCCGGTAACTGTTGATATGACCAGGTGCTTTACTTTGAACGTTATTTCGGAGTGAGTGGGATCGATTGCCCACTTTGTTACTGATTTTGTACTCATTGATTGATATTTTATGATTAATTATTAAAATGTTTAATGTTGAACTAAAAATAACTACTAATCATCAAAAGTGCAAATAAAATTTTGACTGAAATGAGATTTACTCTTCGGGAATGAAAAAAACTCAAAATCTGAAATGGCAGCTAATGAGGCGTGTCCCTTTTGTAACGGACAATCCTGAAAATTCAATTCACAGAATCAATTTTCGGGTTATCATGGTTGCATCTAAGTGAAAACAGCACTATTTACGTGGCAAACAAAATGACAAATGAACAACCCCGACTTATGAAAACCAACTTTACTTCTTTTCTGATCATTACAATTCTTGCTGTTTCTTGTCAACCGGCGGCTGATGACTCCGAAACCACAAATTCCCGGTGGAGTGATGTTCAACAGGAAGGAAGCGGAACCATAACCCTGGCATATGTTCCCAGTGAGGGTTTCTCGTATTATGATGATGAAGAGAATTTAACCGGGGTAACCATTGAGCTTTTTCGGGATTTTGCCGGATTTGTGAATCAGAACTACGATGTAAACATCAGTATCAACTATCAGCCCATCGAGAATTTTTCAGAATTTTATGAAATGGTAAAAGCCTCTGAAGGGGGAGTTTTCGGGGTGGCCAATGTTACCATCACAGAAAACAGGAAAGAAGAGCTGGCATTCAGTCCGCCCTACCTCACCAATATTGCCACACTCATCACACATCAGGACGTAGGCGAACTGGACAGCCGCGATGATATTGAACGTACTTTTAACGGTCTTGATGCCCTTGCTTTTGAAGGCACCCTGCACGAAGAGCGGTTAAGAGTAATTGCCGGGGCTGCGTTGCCGGACGCCGAAATCCATTTTGCCCATTCGAACGATGAAATTATTGAGCGAACCGCCGCTGAAAACAGGTATTTTGCTTATGTGGATATCTACAACTATTGGCGGGCTGCCGAACGGGGTGTGCCGGTGCGAAGGCATGCAGCAGCCGATGAAGCTTCTGAACAGTTCGGGGTAATTATGCCACTGGAGAGCGACTGGCACGAAGTGATGGAAGAATTTTTCGGTCATAACGGCGGATATGTTGAATCAGATCGTTACAGGCAATTACTGAAGGAACATCTCGGAAAAGAGCTGGCTGAATTGCTGCTGGCACAATAGAAATCAAAAAAAAGCCGCCTAAAAAGTTATTGCTCCGGTTAATTCAACAGAACAGTACGATTTCAGGCGGCTTCAGAAAATGTAAGAGCTAAATTACAACTCTTTGATATAGATATTTTTGAACTGAACCAGTGACGGTGAACTTGCCCATTCGCCATCCACTTTGTGGCCGTGATGCTGCAGGCCGATCGGGCCGCTTTCAGCTACTCCCGGTAAATGAGCGCCTTGAATCACCGTATGGCCGTTCAAGACCACCGTTAAATATTCACCCCGCATAGTAATTTCAAAGGTGTTCCATTCACCGATATGATTATCGGCATTTATTTTAGGCGTTACAGCTGCAACCACTTCAGGAGGCATGTTGGGGTCAACCCGGTACCCGTACACCTCGCCGGATCCAATTGGCCAGGTCCAGATATTAACCTGAGCTTTCGGCTGGCCGCGAAGGTAGATACCTGAATCGGAATCCGGGACTGCCATTCTAATCACTTCTCCGTTTTCATCAAGCTTGTGGGTGCCGTCAGGTAAAATAATCGGCACATTTTCGTTAATGAACGGAGTCTCTTTAATCCGCCAGTCAATGCGTAATTTAAAATCATCATACTCCTCTTCTGTCCAGAGATCTTTACTGTCGGGCGCCTGGCTTCTTGCATCGTAATCAATAACACCGTCGAGCACTTTCCAGTGGCCGCCGTCTCCTTCCGGTATCACCCATCCGGATAAATCTTCACCATTAAAAAGGGATACCCATCCGTCTTTTTCTTTATCAGCAAAAATGTCATCGGAATGGATAAAAGCAGAAAAAATAAATAATAGCATTGCGGCAGAAAATACCGACACAAACAGGTTTGTAGAGTTTTTTAGAAATTTCATAACTAAATGGTTTAGAGCAATTTTTTGGTTAATAAGAAGAATTAATAAAAAGATATCATATAATATAAGCAGACTGGCTGAATGATTGCAGATTCGTAGCAGGTATTAATCAAAATAACCAATCGAAAATCGGGTATCAGCAATCACCGTGTGGTTTAACTTCTGCTTATAATTGATGGTGTATTTATAGAGATAAGCATTCATAAATAGAAATACAACGAATTCTTTTTTAGGAGTTACCCTATATTTCAAATCACTTCCATCACGATTCTCTTTTTTCTTTTGTCTTGATACAAAAGAAACAAAAAATCAAGGCGGTGAATTGCTTGACGGCGGGCTTTTCATCAACGCGGCACCATTTGAATGGTCCATCAAAATCATAGGTGATAATCAACACTTATGGCCGGTAACAAATGCTGCTAAAGCGTCGCTGAAAACACCCTATTCCCGTCAATCAATTCAAGGCCGACCTGAAGTTATTTAACATCCATTTTGCTTGTCAAATTTTATAACAATAATAACAATGACTTATTGAAGGAAATTGATCAATATCTGTGTTACATCTCATTCTTTTTGAAGTGATTTAAATTACTGCCTGTACAACATTCATCAGCTTTATATGACAAAAAAGCTCAAAATTTGTAATTTTCAGTAGCTGGAAGGATAACCAAAAACGGAGGGCTTATGATGGAAGATATGAAACGCAGTTCGGTACTTCATGAACGTGTGAACATTTTGAAAGATCAGGGTTACAGAGGTTTCCATCTGGCGGGCGGCAGAGGAAAACTGGAAAATGCCGTGGAAGTAAAAGCCGAAAACAAGAAAGGGGTTTCACTGACGGCCCAGGGAGATACCCTCGATGAAGCTTATGAAAACCTCATCGAAAGAATTGACTACTGGTTGGATGATTGAATTTTAAGGGAGTGAAATTTTGTCCGGATGCTGAATCACAATCTGGGGAACATCATCATGAAGCCGGATTCGTCCGGTAACACAAATAGTACGATTCTGATATAATTCTTCCGGAGGGGTTCGCCAGGCAAGCCTGTGTTCACCCCAGATCACAACCGTAAAAACCTGGTTCGGATGAGGACGGTCAAAATTCAAAAACGTTGGCTGCCCTCCTATTTCCGTGGCAAACCGGGCGGAGGCTACATAACCGCATACCTGCGCAAACTCACCGACATAATCAGAAGCCTCTGTGGCATCGATAAAAATTTCCGGTGTGCGTGGCGGATCGGGGCTATATACCCTGGACAACACAAACACCGCAACAAGCAGCAGGGCCAGGAGCGGAAAAACTTTTTTGATATGCTTTCTGATTTTGACAATCATTATTCACTTACTTTCAGGAGCTGCCATTAACAATTTGATGCTGAATCCAGTCAAGTATATCATTCATCACCTCATCCCGGTTGGTTTCATTAATCATCTCGTGCCGCCCGCCCGGATAAAGTTTTTTGGTAACATTTTTGATTCCGGATGAGATCAACAGTTTTTCAAGCTGGTGGATGCCTTTCCCCATATTGGAAACCGGGTCATTATCACCTGCAATTAACAGAACAGGAATGTCCGGGCTATGATTTGCAAAAGGTTTTTCTGAATGAAGTTTTTTTAACCCGCTAAAAAGCTGATGGTAAAGAGAAATGGAGCTGATAAAACCACATTTCGGATCATCCACATGGAGATCAACCATGCTTTCATCCCGGCTCAGCCAGTCGACTTCAGTGCGGTTTGGTTTGAATTTTTTATTGTACTCACCAAATACCAGGTTATGAATAAACTTGCCGCGATGGGTGGGGCCATACATTTTTTTGATAAATGCTGTGAGGGGTATGCCTGCATAAAGCAAGGCCGGCGGTTTGCCGCTGCTCCCTGAATAGATGATTCCTGCCGGGTGATAGTCAAATAGCTGTAGAAATCTTTGTGTAATGAATGATCCCATACTGTGTGCAAAAAATATGAGCGGAACATCCGGAAATGCTTTCTGAACATATTCAAAAACATGTTTCAGGTCTTTAACGAGCAGATCAAATCCATTTTCATCGCTAACGTAACCGAGATCATCCGGATCGGTTTTCCCATGGCCGCGATGGTCATAAGCAACTACGCCAAAACCATTGGCTGTCAGAAAATTTGCAAAGTGGTTATAGCGTTCAGAATGTTCGCCTATGCCGTGAACAATCAATACTACAGCTTTTGGTGGCCTCTCTTCCGGCAGCCATTTCTTTGCACTTAACACTTTCTGATTGTGTGCTGTGATATTGAAAAAAGATGTCAAACCGATCAAGTTGCTGGTTTTTGTTTTCGAGCTTATATCAGGTAAAGTATTGAAATACGGTGTGATTTTAAACGTTCTGATAAAGTTGTTTCCAAAAAAGAAAAGGCTTATTTTTTCAGTCTTCTAATTTTTAGGAGATTTAAAAGTTTTTGCGCCCGTAGCTCAACCGGATAGAGCGTCTGACTTCGGATCAGAAGGTTGAGGGTTCGAATCCTTCCGGGCGTACTTGTTAGATATGAGTCCTGAGTCTTGAGATCAATTCCTCAAGACTCAGGACTCATACCTCAAGACTACCACGCACCCGTAGCTCAACTGGATAGAGTACCTGACTACGAATCAGGCGGTTACAGGTTCGAATCCTGTCGGGTGTACTATTAAAAAACCTCGTTTAATACGCTTTAAACGGGGTTTTTTTATGTTTCCTCTCCTCTAACTGATTATTTCAGGAACGCTTTATTCCCAGATTTACTATATTGTTTGAACAAAAGTTTGAACAAAAGTTTGTACAAATATGGCAACTCTCCAAAAACGAAAACGAATCTATTATATCGTC
>SLPZ01000060.1 GCA_007131725.1 Balneolaceae bacterium | reverse complement strand
TTTATTGTATTTTTACAATCGCTAAATGTACAAACTTTGATGAATAAAAGAATCAATTCCTTAAGATGAAATCAAATTGCTGTTTTTTTGAAGATCAATACCTCGAAAATTTTCATCCGCTCACCCTTACAAGGCCTGTTTACGATTTAAGAGTAGGAATTTTTACACTTGGCGAAAAGTGGATGCATGCACTCGAAACTCCTGAACAGCCCATTCGTGGCGTACTCAGAAAACATCTTTCCGGTGTATTTGAGGAATTTCATTCTTCTGATAAATATGTATCCGTGTTATGGCTAAACCCCCGATTTGTTCCCACAAAAAAACTTGCAGATCAAGTCAAGAAACTGAAAACCGGCGAGGGATTGATTTCGGACAGTCAGCTAATCGCGGCAAATGTAACTCATACAATCCACCAGAAATGGATTGAACAGGAGATAGTTTTTGATGATATCGATACACAAAAGCTGAACGGTGATGATATAACCGTTTTAAAAAATAGCTGGGAGCTTTTTCAGATCAATGGCAGCCAGATTATTCATGATATTTCTCTACTTGGAAAAAAGTCCGTTCAGGATACCTCAAAATATCCCCACTCTCAACTCATAAACAGTGATAACATTTACATTGAGGAAGGGGCAGTAATTGAACCGGGAGCAATGCTGTTTGCAGAGAAAGGGCCTGTCTATGTTGGAAAAAACGCTCACATCATGGCCAATTCTGTGGTAAGGGGGCCGTCTGCCATTTGTGAAAAATCTGTCGTAAAAATGGGGGCAAAAATTTATGAAGACACTACCATAGGCCCTGTTTGTAAAGTAGGTGGAGAAATTGCCAATGTGATTTTTCATTCTTATTCCAACAAATCACACGACGGTTTTAGCGGCAATTCGGTTTTCGGTCAGTGGTGCAATCTGGGTGCAGATACCAACACATCAAACCTGAAAAACAATTATAGTACTGTGAAAGTGGTGGAATGGAAAACCAAAAAATTATACGATACCGGTCAGCAATTTATCGGCACGATAATGGGAGATCACAGCAAAACAGGCATCAATTCCATGTTAAACACAGGCACTATTTGCGGAGTGTGCTGCAATCTTTTTTCTGATGATTATCCGCCCAAATTTGTTCCCTCTTTCAGTTGGGTTAGCGGCAAAAATATCGTTCCCTACCATTTCGATAAAGCGATCGAAGCGATGGAACGCATGATGAAACGCCGATCAGTTCCGCTGACACCCGCTTACCACCGAATGATGAAAAACCTGTTTCAGTCTACAAGTTTCTGACAATTTCCGGATTGCAGAATCTTCAGACCTATGAACTATCATAAAACTGCCTTCCTGATATTTCAGAAAATCGAGTTTGAGCTAATTTAGTCCGAAATTTCGTGTTTAATGTAAACACGAAACCAATAATAGAAGCTGCGATTTTTTTGATATTAGCTCATTTATGGAACTTACCAGCCTGAAGTTCTTTACGATGTCTCTGCTCTTATTGCTATCCATCTCATCGTGTAACAGAACTGATCAAAGCAATCAACTAACCGAGAATGATGCAAATGAGTTTGCAGAAAACAGTGCGAGATTCACTGAGAGTAATGGCTGGTCAGAAATCCACTCATTTGAACTTCCCGCTTCCGGTATTGTTATTCTGGAAACTAATAATAAAAAGCTGAAGGCAGAGATTAGTTGTACCAATCGTGGTGAAAACCCTTACGGGCCGATGGGAAAAATTATCGGAAACAAATTTTTGATGATGTTTTCAGGAGAAGGTAAAACGGAAGATGGTTATTCGTTCTTCATAAGCGGCCAGAGGCAGGTGTCCGAAACAGAAGAGAGCGGCCGAATTCAGATCGACATGGAGTCAGCACCGGGCATTTATCAAATCAGTGTGGCAAATGCTGAGAACAACCCGCTGCCTGTGCTTCACATCAACCCGTCCGGAGAGTTTACATTTTCCGGAGAGTTAAAACCGCTGCATCGTTCCATTCATGCGCAGGCACTTACCGGCCCGGCCACACTTTCCGGCAGATGCCAGTCAGGATGGCCGGATGATCAATTCGAAAACCGGGATTAATTGTCAAGCATTGGAAAAATCATGCGGATGATCTCTTCGGTCGGGTACATTCCATACTCGGCAATTTCGAACGATTCGGCAAAACGAAACTCGGCGGCACGTTCGGATCCATACCATTTTTCGAGGCCTGCCCGTTGCTCTTCCGGCATTTCTCCACTAAATCGCCACTCACGCAGCCATTCAATCCTTTCATCCGGATCTTCCGGCACCTCATCCAGCCGCCCTATCGTCCAGGGCAGCCACTCGTAGAACTGGGATTCATGTGCATCAAGCCCCATTAACTTCGTTTCAACTGCTTCATCAATGCCTATCACAATATCGTGGCTGAACGGATTTGGTTTTGTGAACCTGTCTTCAAGGTAGAGAAAAACCGGGTTATTTGGCAGCGGTGGTGTATCAGAAGCAACATTTGGCACAATAACCATATAGGAAGAGTCTATCACAAGCTGGCCTGCATTTCTGTGGTCGGGGTGATAATCGTTCGGACGGTGGCCGAGCACCACATCGGCATTCCATTCACGGATGGCCCTGATCACATCATTCCGGATGTGCAATTCAGCAAGCAGTTCGGCATCGTGGTTATCAAATACCTCATATTCTGCAATTCCAAACCGGCGTGCTGCTTCCTCTGCCTCAGCCCGTCGAATGTTTGCCAGTTTGGCTCCGGCCAGTTCATGATGCCCGGCATTGCCGCTGGTAAGGGATAAAAATTTCACCTGGTGTCCCATTTCTGCAAGCAGAGCGGCGGTTCCACCCATCTTGATATCTCCATCATCCGGATGTGCAAAAATGGCTATAATCCGGAGCGGATCGTCAGAAGATGAGTTGATTTGAGCGTTGGCAAAACCTGAAGTCAGGGCTATTATTAAACAAAAAGCTGTAAACTTTTTCATATTCATCACCATATTTTTTTATCTGTATTTGATTTTATTATGAGTCCATGCTTTTAATGTAGCAAACTAAACAAACACTTTTCAGAAAACTGATGAATGATAAAATTGTACTAAGTGCAAGATTTGACAGTGAAGTGAACAGTTTGTAGCATTTATTTGATGAAAATCACTTTTTATGGATCTATTTCGTTACATTAATGTTTTAACTTTAAATAATGTCACTCATGAATTTGACTATCAACAAAAAACAGATCTCTGATGCAATTGCTGATCTGCCTGAGGATACAACGGTAGAACAAGCTATTGAACGTCTGATTGTACTACACAAAGTGCAAAAAGGAATGAATGAAAAAGGAGGAATATCTCAGCGAGAAGCTGAAAACTATTTTCGCCAGAGAAAAGATAAACGGACAGACTGAATTCCGTAATGCAAATTCAATGGAAACCCCAGGCAATATAAGATCTCGAGGCAATTGAGGATTATTATCTGAAGGTTGCACCTGAATTTGCTGAAATATTAGTAGATGAAATTTTTCTGCGTACCCGAAAACTTATTCATTCTCCACGCCTCGGCAGAAAAGTTCCCGAAATAAACGACCCATCTATTCGAGAAATTCTATACCATTCCTACCGAATCATCTACCATTATACTCATTCTGAAAAGAGGATAGAAATACTCACAGTTCTACATTCTTCCAGAGATTTTTAAATGATGAAAATTTTCTTACCACAATTGATTCAATCTGGCATTGAAAACATCAAGACTTCCACCTTGTAAAACCTTCAATAGAGTCGTACTCGGCAAGGCCAAGGCGGTCATATTTTTTAGCATTGGTAATTGTTTTGTCATCCGCAGCCATCCAGAATTCACCGCTGATCCTCCCCGGATATTTAGGCTGATCTTTCTGCGATGCATGTTTGAAAATGGCACGGCGTTTTTTCAACCGTTCCCCCGGGCTCAGCGGAACCGCCATATCAATTCCACTTACATCCACATCCTGCCAGACGCCACTGTAGAGCCAAACATAGCAATCTTCAAACCACCCCTCACTATCAAAGCTCTTCAAAACATGATGAATGGCGTCCCAGCAAATTCGATGTGTTCCGTGGGGGTCAGACAGGTCTCCGGCGGCATAAATCTGATGTGGTTTTATTTTGTCAATCACTTCCCGGATAAGCTTGATATCTTTTTCACCCAACTTATTTTTTCTTGCGCGCCCGGTCTCGTAAAACGGCATCTCAAGAAAGTGAACATTTTCATCGGGAATTCCGCAGTACCGGCAAGACGATTTGGCCTCCACTTTTCGAATGTTTGATTTCAGTTCGAGCATTTCCGGTGAATCCAGGTCACCGGGTTTCTTCTGGCTCATAGATTCGGCCAGCTTTCTGTAAAGGCTAATCTCTTCTTCATTATTGCTGTACTGAGTCACAAAATCGGCATAACGCAAAGCTTCATCATCATACACAGCAATATTACCGGAGGTTTGATACGCCACGTGCACTTCATGGCCGTGATCAACAAGGCGCATCAGCGTGCCCCCCATCGACACAACATCATCAGCCGGACGCGGAGAAAAGACCAGCACCCGTTTTGGAAATGGCTCAGCTCGTTCCGGACGTTTCGAGTCATCGGCTTTGGGTTTGCCGCCCGGCCATCCGGTAATGGTGTGCTGTACTACATTAAAAATATGAATATTCGCGTTGTAGGCTCGTCCATACTCAGTCAGAATATCACTCATACCGTTTTGGTTGTAGTCCTCGTCGGTCAGTTTCAGGATGGGTTTGCCGGTATACAGGCTCAGCCATGTAACGGCTTTTTTGATCATTTTTTCATCCCATTTGCACGGCCCCACAAGCCAGGGAGTCTTGCGGCGGGTCAGTTCGGAAGCAGCGGCCTCATCCAGGATAAACTTGGTGTTATCATGCTCCTGCAAAAAGGTGGCTGGTTTCTGAGCAGTAATTTCACCCTCCACCGTTTCTTTGATGATTTTGGCCTTCGGTTCGCCCCAGGCCATCAGATAGATTTTTTTGGCTCCCAGAATGGTACCCACACCCATTGTTATGGCCTGGCGCGGAACATGCTCCTCACCATAGAAAGAAGCAGCGGCATCAGACCGGGTCAGCTCATCAAGCGTAACAAGTCGGGTGCGGGTTTTTTTTAGTGAACCCGGTTCATTGAACCCGATATGACCCGTTCGCCCGATTCCCAAAATCTGCACATCCAAGCCGCCCGACTCCTCAATTTTTTTCTCATAATCCCGGCAGTACTGATACACTTTTTCTTTTGGAAGAGTGCCGTCGGGAATGTATACATTCTCTTTTTTGATATCGATATGGTCAAAAAGATTTTCATTCATAAACCGGACGTAACTCTGCAATTCATCTGGCTGCATAGGGTAATACTCATCCAGGTTGAATGAAATCACATTTTTAAAGCTCAATCCCTGTTGTTTGTGTATGCGAACAAGTTCGCTGTATACCTGAAGCGGCGTTGATCCCGTAGCCAAGCCCAGCACGGTATTTTGCCCGGTTTGATTTCGGGCGTGAATAAGATTTGCAATTTCAGTTGCAACCACTTTTGAGGCCTTTGTTGCATCCGTGTAGATGTCCGTATCAATTTTTTCAAATATTTTCAGTCCCAATTGATCTAATTCTGATTCCATAGAAGGCTTAGTTATCTTAAATATTTTGATTATATGAGGATGTTCATTTCATCACATCCCTGATTTTAAGTTGGCAGAAATCCGTAGTTTCTCCGTCATTGAATGATAAGAAAATCATCACATTTTTCTATTGCAAGATGCCGGAAAAGGTTGGTATATTGCTGTTCTTGAAATAATACAAAATGCCCAAGTGGCGGAATTGGTAGACGCGCATGCTTCAGGAGCATGTGACCTTATGGTCGTGGAGGTTCGAGTCCTCTCTTGGGCACTTTGGAAATGGTTTTTAATTCATAAAGCCATTATTTTCAATAACTTTAAAACATCCCCTCTATTTTTGGTAGCACATTGGTAGCACAAACCCGGTAAATATTCCGGTTCTTAATTCTTCGCTATTTTTTGCGCTCCGGTCAATATACGCTGTCTCAAATAACCACAAAAAAATGGAGACAGAATTGATGAACGCAAAAAAAATAAATCCCAAGATCACATCTGTTGTTTCAATCCGAATGGTCAAAGAGGCAGAGGTGGAATATGAAAAACCCATAAGCTCACCTGGGGCTGCTGCCAAGTTGCTCTATCCTTTTTTTAAAGATTTAGACCGAGAACATTTTTATGTTGTCTGCCTGTCAACTCAAAAAGAAGTAACTGCGATCAACCTGGTCGCTGTGGGCCGCCTTAATGCCGCCAATATTGAAATGAAGGATGTTTTAAAGCCTGCTATCTTATCAAATGCAGATAGTATTCTTGTTGCTCACAATCACCCAAGCGGACACCCATCATTTAGTAAAAATGATAAAGTGTTCACACGAAGATTAAGAGAGGCAGCACAATTGTTTCACATTGATCTGGTCGATCATATTCTATTTTATGGGCCTAAAGAGCACGATGTTGTTTCATACTGTTTATAAATAACCGGCGCGCCGGATTGCCTGGCTTTAAATTTTCGATTTCCCGTCCGATCTCTCTGTAACCTATAATAGTACATCAAAAAAATGAGTGCTATTTGCTGGATAATGCCTGGCAATTCCTGAGAGCAATCCGGCGCGATCTCACACCCCGAAACTCAATACCCCCCCCACCCCCTATTTTGACAGCGTGCGATTTTGCTTTGGCTGTCGGTAATCAGCATGGCCTTAAAAGTTTTTGAAAGCCGGGGGGTGTCGTGTGCTGGTTCAACTGATATAAGGGTTTATATCAATAAAAAAGCCCCGGATGAGGCGTCCGGGGCTTTGAAGCACAAGGGAAACCTAACTCATGAATAAAGAATAATAATTTCCCTATGGAGTTCACCTCTTTTAGAAGTGAAGTTCTTTTTAAGTTCCTGGTATGATTCCCTTAATAATGCAGAAGTGCGCCGGGTGTGCCAGTTGGACATCAGCCCGCAAGTAAGCGCGCCACATGATCTGTAAGTTCTCCCATGCTGATGTGTCGCCGTCAAATCCGTGCCGGGATACTTCGAGAATAATCCGGGTTCTCATTCCTATCATCAGTTTGGGATATTCACCGATAAAAGCAGCAGAAGCATTTTCAGCCGATCCCTGTACCATATCATTCGGAATTTGAGATGTAGGTAGCTGCATTAAATCCCGAAAACTCATAGGTGGATTTAGCGGTTGATCGTTCTGATCGACAAGCCGGTCGAGAACTCCCCAAGTTCTTGGTGAATAGATACAAGCATTCGGAAACCCGTTTGCAGAAAGAATTTTCTCAAAACCTTCTGAAAATGGTGCATACGATTCCAATTCAGCTCCGTTGTCTCCCATTTCAATTTCTTGTACTCCATCGGTATGAAGTATGCCCCTGGGTTCATTGCTGCTGCCAGTTCCCATCAGTGCCGCCCTGTCGAGTTCAAGTGAAAGTTGTTCTACAAGATTGCTAAATACAACATTTCCAAGATTTTGCGCGTCCTCGCTAAGTTCTACACTTGATTTTACACCGGCCACCAACGTTTTGGATGTGAACGTAACCGGCTCTGTTTTGATTTCAGACGGTGTGATTTTTGCGTTTTCAGCCTTCCAGTGCGGGCTGGCTGATTGTGTAATCCGTGCGATCGTCAACTCCTTTGTACTCATCGGCACTGTAAGCGCGCCGGCCTGCATCACTCTCGAAAGGTTCCGGGCTTCGTCAATAATGGCAGATGATACATCAATCGGAACCATCGCGGAATCCGCCGATGTGCTCATCGGGTCTGGCCCTTCGGCTTTCACGTCCGCGCCGCGTGTGGCTGTAAAGCCCCGGTAACGGTCAATAATATAATCCTGTGGGCTGCCGCCGTACTCACTGGTTTCTATCACATCAGCCAGGCGCGCCTTGTTACTCAATACCGGGATTCTTTTGCCTTTACTGCCTTCTGATAATGATTTCCATTCCTCAACGTGTTTATTGCCAGATAAGCCAGTTCGTCCTGAAGGTTTACCGGTTGTTAGGTCAATTTCAGAACCACCGCCAAATAGATTTTGCTTGTTTAACCGGGCACGTCCTTCAAAACTTCGGCCGTTGATGTGATCGTCAAGCTCTGATTTTTTCTGTTTTATCTCCCGGTCAATGTGATCGAAATTTCTTTTTTCATTGCTGTTCAAGTTCCTATCGGCTGCTTTTGCCTTGTTAACAATGGCTTCCTGCTGGTCGATAAGTGCTCCAAGCTGCTCACGTAAAGTTTTTTCTTTCTTATCCATAATAAATTGATTGGTTTTTGTTGTGAACTCCTATCACACTTTACAAGGAATTTTGCCAAATATCACCGGAACTAAGTTCCATTTATCATCTTTGCCCGGCATTTACGGAAAGAATCGTAGCTGGAATACCGGCGCTTCCTGAAGATGCGTTTATGGCATTCCTCAATGATTTCGTAAGCCTGTTCATAGTTGCATTCCGGATCCTGAATAAGTGATTCAAAGATTCCATTGAATGCTTCAGGTGTCAACTGGCATATTCCCGGTGGAAGGTGAACGCCGTCCGACAAAACAGAGCAAAACCGGATTTCATCATTTTCAGCCATCACTTAGTTGCGTTTTGCCTGTTCTTCAATTATGGCACGTCTGGCAGCCGGGGCCAAGTCCTGTAAAGTGAATTGAACCAATATCATTACCGTGTCCTCGAAACTTAGGCCGGAACTTCTGGCCATCCATTCTACAGTCTTTATCTGTTCTTCAGTAAGGTTTGCATATACTTGTTTTTTATTGTTTTCGTGTTTTTTCAAAAAGTCGTTTTGATCTCCGATACTCATAATTATTGAATTTTCGGGTTCATGTGTTTTGTTTGCGGGAATTTGATAAAGCGTTCCCAGTCGATGTAAGCAGCCCGGCCTATATGCACCGGAACGGATTCCAGATATTCAGGATGCTTTTTAAAAATCCGGTCGGCCTCTTTGCGAATTTTCAACGCTTTATCCACATTTTTTTCAGTGAAAAAAGCGTGTGCGAAGCGTTTGTATATTTCTGCTAATTCTTTGACTGGGTCGGTTTTATCAATTTTTCGTTTTCTCATATTAGTTTGTTTATTCTGGGTTGATTTCAAGTTCTAAGTTTTTTAGTGCAGCCAGCATCTGAGTACGTGAAGCCCTTGCCGTTTTTGCGGCCGGGTGTTCCTGGGGTTGGCCGAAACGGTCGGTATATACCGGGTTTCCGTCCATCTCCTCTTGCGCGGCTCTCATCTCATCGAACGCCTCAAAAGCCGTCTGGAGTAGTAGTAATCCGGGTTTGTCGTCAATGTCGTATTCCCGTTTAATCCGGTTGTACCATCTCTTAGCTTCTTTGGATAATTTCATAGCTCAAAAAAAAGATTTTGGGTTCATAACAGAGTGAGAGACGAATTAGGGCGGTCGGTTTGCAGCATAGCATTAAAAATTTTCTGAGGGCGGGGGGTGTCATCCATGTGTCGCCAGTATCACAATCAGCAAAATCATAAACATGATGTACGCTATCCACGTCCAGGGTTTGATAGGTTTAATTTCTGTGGTAGTCATTGCCTATTATATTTTGATTTAAAAATAATTTCTGCATTCAGGAATTGATTGTGCTTTCTGTCATGTAGCGTATAACGGCCTGCATTTTCTTCAAAAAGATGTTGCTCAATTTCCTCAAAAGATTCGGTTTTAATGAATATCCTGCCTGATCGGTTGTGAATCACAGCGTACCTCGGCCCGGTTTCTTGCGCCGGTTGCATTGATTCATCACTGGAATTATCCACAACATTACTTGAAGGAATTGCCTGCTGGACATTGTTGTCATCAAATAAATTAATCTGCCTTACAGTTGGTATCATGGTATTCATTTTTGTTTAAGGTTGAATTTAAAACGGTGCTTTATCTTCAAATAAAAAGTCCTGTTCAGTTGTGCCAGTCCTGCCAGTTGTGCAAGACTCATTGTCTACCAATGATTTAGAGGCTTGCAGATTCCTTGCACGTTCTGCCAGGTTATCTGGTTGTGCAAGGGTTCTGCCAGTATGTAAGCCATTGTTTTTATTGTCTCCTTGCACTTCTTGCACAACTTGCACATTATTCACCGGCTTTTTGATGATATAAACCGTGCCTGATTCAACTCGCTCCCGGTGCCATACAATACCTACTTGCCGAAGCGCCGGAGACAACCTCGTCAACCTGCTTTTTAATGTCCTGGTCGTTGGTAGGTATCTGTTATCCACATCCCCGGATACCTGCTCAATTTTTTCTACAAGCTCCGTTGCGGTGCCCTGCCATTTTGATAAGTTGACCATAATTTTGCGCACGGCTGTTGCAAGAATATCGGAATCCAGGCCGGTTTCAACCGCCTCTCCGCGATTTCGATTGTACTCGTTAATAATATTATCCCAGCCATAGGCCTTGCCACATGCTGCCGCCCATCTCGCAAAATCGGCCATTCGTGGCAAGTTCGACAACTGGATATTATCATGGTATTTCAGGCCGCTGCACATACCATCCAGAATGGCACCGAAAATCTTTGGCCGTACCCGGTCAAATTCCTTCCAGAACCGCCCTTCATCCTTGCGATCAGTCTGTGGAATGGCAGGCAGATTTAAGACAATAGCCCGATCCAGTAAGTCGCCTCTGGTTGCTATATCATCAATCCCGTTCAGGATGATCGGTCGCCGTATCTGAAAAATCTTTTCCTCGTTATTGGTGTATAGTTTCCGGGCTGAAAAACCGCCGCCCGTGCAGATTCGACACAAGGCATCAGACAGCCAGGGTTTTAATCCTGAGAGATTATCCAGGCAGATCATCCGGGAATTTTCTCCCTGGATGATTAATTCCCGTTCGTCTCGTGGTGCCGTGCGGATTGGGGCCGTGTTGGGATCAATCAGTGATCGAATTACTTTCGATGTGGTACTCTTTGATGATCCCTGTTCACCTTGTAAAACAAGAATCGGGCAAGCGATACCGGGATGAAGTGCCGTCAACATCCAGGATACGATCAGCCGAAAATCTGCATCAGATTCAACGTTGATGAATGGCCGTAGCAGTTCTATTTCACCTTGCTCTGGTATCGGTAAGGGTTCTAATCCGCTTGGCCGGTAAAAAAAGGCATGGTCTGCGGTAACATCAAATCCATCTTCGGTAACTTCGGCCAATAGCTTACTATCATCCCCTAAGTCGATTAAAATTCTATGGTCGAACAGTGCCGCCCTCACGTTCACATTCTGGTTAAAACGGCTCTCAAATAACGCTTTGCCTTCGGCCTGCTCAATGGCCTCTTGTACGGCTTGTGTATGGGGTGCCTTGCCTTCCAGATGATAAAATTTACGCTGGATATGCCGCCGAAAGGTCGTAGATCGTACAGGTTGGCATTCCCCATCAACTTTAGCCCATGCAATACCGGCATTATCCCGAAAGAGAACGGCCGAAAATTCTATAATTTCCAGTAGGATTTCCGATACAGTCGGGGCTTTCTCTTTTTTTTCAGCCATTGCATCCCTCTTGCATTTGAATTTCATCTGCAAACAGTGCCAAGTGATTGTCATGTATCCGCAACAATCCAATAAATACTTTTTGTAGCGTTTTATGGCCGGTGCCGTGCTGCCTGCACTGCTGTTTTAAGTGAAAAATAGTTCGTGCATCGCGCCGGGCCTGCTGCTTTTTATTCGTTACAGTCATCTTATTATCTCCCTCACATGGTTATACTTCGATCCGGCGCTCCAGAATAAATTTATCCACATCATCAGCGGAATAAATAATCTTGCTTCGTTCGTTTTCCTGAGAATATGGAAGGTTGCCAGCATCCCTGTGATATTTCTGCATCCTGGGAGACATGCCTGTCAACTCCTGAAGGTCTTTTGTGCTCAAATACTTTTTACAGGTCGCACGTCTTACGATAGATGGGATAAGTCGCTTTAGAACGGCCTCCTGTTCCTCTCGGAAAATCTGTCTAATTTTAGATTCGGGTAGAATTGTTACATTTTCCATACAGTCGAAAATTTATTGTTATCAATTTCAACTGTATGATAGACGTGTATTTACTTAATTAACTACTTAATTCGATTAAGTATTTCTTTAAGTATTTTTTGCCCCTCTTGTTCTTTCATAAATACCGATTTACTTGACTCAAAAGATTTGAAACCGTCTTTACCTGAATAAATAGGCTTCCCTGCAATCTCTCTGTGAACTTTATTTGCTTCATCAAACGCTTTTGGATAAGTATGGCAATCTTCGTTCCGATAAAAATATTCCACTAAAGTAATTTTCCTGGCTCTTTGTCCTTCTGGTGCATTTAGAATTTTACTGTAAATATCATCCTTAGATAGCGTGTTAATCAACTTTTCAATGTTAATGCTATACAAGACACTTTGAATTTTTAAGTATTCCAGATACAACGATGTAGTTCGTGTAACAATCCGATGAATTTCATCAGCCGGCCTTTTGATAGCTTCTGCATACTCAAATAGATCAAATCTGGCTGTTTTCTTGTGCCATTTAGAGCAACGTAATTCAAGTGATGGATAATCGTCTTTGTTCATGTCCAGAAAGGTTTTCATTTCATCACCTACCATTATGCAATAAATCAAAATTTTTATTCCTGAAATGAAATGATAGAGTTTTTCTTTCTCTGCCTCAGTAATTTCATCAAGGTCGAAATATTCAAATTTCCCATATAGCCAGATTGGAGTTCGTATATTTTTTATCTCAAAATAATTTCTATAGCAGTGCTTATGATGTAACTCTATCTGGCTCTCAATCTCATTTTTTCGGGCTGCTAATAAATTAAAGTCCTTTGAATTAATATTGATTTCTGGAATGGAGTCTTTACTATTGACAATAGCAGGGTGTTCTTGAATAAAATTGTACTCTTTTACAATAATACCGTCAATTTCTCTGGTTTTATATAAGGGTGGTACCTCTTGCTCTTTGGTTATATTTATAAGAGTTTCAACACTTAGTTGTTTATTATCTTCGGTTTTCATGGTATATTACTGTTCGTTATAAGTCATAACCCCGGTGTCTGTTGCAGGCCATCGGGGTTCTTTTTTTACAGTTCATTAAACATCAAATCCATTGCACTATCAACCGCCTTCAAGTCCAGGGATTTGAGATACTGCATCGTAGTTTTAAGGCTTTTATGGCCTAACAGCATCATCATTTTATAAGGTGGTATTTCCAGATCGTTAACCCCGTACTGTGCGAAAGAATGCCGGGCCACATGCATTGAAATGTTTTCCTTAATCCCGGCCATTTCAGCAATATCTTTAAGGCAACTATTAACATAGGCATTCCAACTGCTTATCCGTTTTCTAATAATATCGGGCCTGCTTTGTTCTTCATCAGTAAGATTTGAAAGAAAATGGAAAACATATCCGTTGTAATCAAAATCCCTGTAAGCGTCCAAAATTTGCTTGGGGCCGTCCTTAACCGGTAAACTTACCGGATTCCCGGTTTTATTCATGTCGTATTCCAGGCGGCCATTTTTGAAGTTTTCCCATCGTAGTTCAGCCACATCACCAAAACGCATTCCGCAAAAATAGAATGATACCAAAAAGGCATTACGTGCGTGCCATAGATTTGAACCGGGTTTCAGGTTAAGCTCTTTCAATGCCTTAATCTGAGAGAGTGATAGTTTAGTCTTTGAAGTGCTATTATTGGGCTTAACCATTGTAAAATCATTCGATTTCACGGGGTTAATATTGATTAAGTGCTGCCTTACCGCAATATCCAGAATATTCCTAATACAGCCGAGGTTTTTTATAATCGTTGATGGTTTGTTTTTTCTCTTTAACTGGTTTTGGAACCGGGTTAAAAAGTCTGCATCAATCAAGTTGACAGGTAAATTATCAGAACCATGAAAATCTTTGATCTTCTCAATAGCTACTTTCGTCTGTTTGTGTGTCCAGAAGCTGTCGTGCTTAATTTCGTCCAAATATTCTTTGGCAAGTGTAAAAAAATTGTCTTTGGATGAATACGATAGCCTTTTTTTGATAGCATCGGCACTGACTTTATTTTCACTATGCAATTCCCAATAAGCATCCTCTGCATCAATGCGTATTTGTGCAAGTCGCTTGTTGATTTTATGCACTTCATGTTTTTTGCCGAAACTCCGGCGCACCTGCTCATTGCCTGGGTGCCAATGGTCGGGCTTTAACCGGATACCGGTATTGATATATTTACGTTTTCTATTGTGCGTAATTCTCAGATAGATGGGGCAAGTTCCGCGATCGTCTTTCCTGTTATCCCGGATATAAAACTTGAATGTTGCAGGCATAAATCTGGTAAGTTTTGTTATAAGTCATCAGAAATATAATAAACTGGTAGCACACTTGGTAGCACATTGGTAGCACAAACCCTGTAATTTGTAACTTTCAAAGAAAGGTTTATATTACATAAACAGCGTTTTTGACATATTTAGAGGGGTTTTTAGGTTTAAAGGTATTGGTGTTCGAGTCCTCTCTTGGGCACTAAAGCCTTGTAAATTTTATATTTACAAGGCTTTTTTGTTATTGCGTTAACCTACTCTCCCAAGACCAGATTATTTTTGAGTTTTTAAATTTATTCTTCTTTATTCGAATTAAAAAAATATGAAATAATCGTTGTCACTGTAATTTGTGATTTGTATATATCATTTTATGATAATTTCAGACATTTCAAAAATACAGACACTATGAAATTTACCCGAAATCTGCTCGTACTTGCACTGCCATTATTTCTTTTCTCCTGTGCTCCCGAAACTGAACCGGTTAATCCATTCGAAGCCTATGTTTCGGAAACAGATCCCGCTTATAATTTCAATCTTCAAAACACGATTGAGGGCGACGGTTATACGGCGTACGTCATTCGAATGGTATCACAAAACTGGCTGACCGAAGATTTCGTCAATGAAACCGAGTGGTGGCACTGGCTCACGATCGTTGTCCCCGATGAAGTAGAATTCAGAACCGGCTTATTATGGATTGGCGGTGGCACCAACTACAGTGAACTTCGGGCTGATGTGGACACAAATATTTTGGAAACTGCATTGGCAACCAATTCAATTGTGGCCGATCTGCATAATGTGCCTTATCAGCCGATTCGATTTTTGAATGATACCCGCCTTGAGCAGCGTTACGAGGATGATTTGATTGCCTACGGCTGGAGAAAATTCCTGGAAGGAGGCGCTCAGGATGAAGATGCCGAATGGCTCGCACGGCTTCCCATGACTACGGCAGCCATCCGTGCCATGGATACCATCACTGAATTTGTTCTGCATGAGCAAGGTCATTATGTTGAAAATTATGTTGTTGCGGGCGCCTCTAAGCGAGGGTGGACAACCTGGACAACAGGAATTTTTGATGATCGTGTGGTTGCAATCGCTCCGTTTGTGATTGATCTGCTGAATATTATTCCATCGTTCGAACACCACTGGCGCGCTTATGGTGAGTGGTCACCGGCTATTGAGGAATATGTGGATGAACAAATTATGGACTGGCAGTTTTCTGCTGAGTTTGAACGAATCCTGGAATTGATTGATCCTTACTCCTACCTCGATGAACTCACCATGCCGAAATTCATCGTGAATGGAGCAAGTGACGAGTTTTTCCTCCCGGATTCTTGGCAGTTTTACTGGGATGATCTGCCGGGAGAAAAAAGCATTCGGTACGTACCCAATGCGGGACATTCTCTGAGCGATACCGACGCCGCACATAGCCTGGCATCTTTTTACAACTTCATTTTACATGATGAAGAACTGCCGGAATTTAACTGGCAGGCAGAAGAAAACGGTTTCCGCATTCAGCTTGATCCCGACAATTTACCAGACGAACTACTGCTATGGAATGCACATAACCCAAACGCTCGAGATTTCCGGCTTTATGTGATTGACCGAATCTGGCTGGCACGCGACCTGGAGATCCCGGAAGATGGCGAGCTGTTTGTTGAACTGGATACTCCTGATGAAGGATTCACCGCCTGGTTTGTGGAAGCAACCTATCACGCCGAAACCCCGCTCCCGTTCAAACAGACCACAGGAGTAGTTGTCACTCCGGATGAATATCCGTTTGACCCATTCGAGCCGGAGAATCCGCTTGGAACCATTTCTGAGTCCGTAGCACCATAATCCGGTCATAAAATGTTAAAACCCGGTTGATAGCACACTGTTAAACACAGTCAGCACAATATTTTTTCCGGATTTCACAGTTTACTATTTTTTGATATGAAACCAGTTATCGCAATCAGTTTGGGGGATGTTAACGGCATCGGGCCGGAAGTGGTTTTGATAGCACTCAAAAAAATCAACCTGAACAAGTCGATTCCGGTTGTCATTGGGAACTACCCCGTTATTAATACCTATCTCAGGCTGCTGGATTTGAATCTCCCAATCAAACCGCTAAAAAATTTTGATAATTTAGAAACCGGGAATATATACCTGTATGAATCGTCTTCTGGCGAAGAAATAGAAGTGAATCCCGGCCAGATTTCTGCTCAGGCCGGAGAAGCTGCCATGAAAGCTGTAGATCTCGGCATAAAATTCTGCCTGGAGAAAAAATGCCACGCCATTGTAACGGCTCCCATTTCCAAAGAGGCGATTTCACTGGCAGGATATTCGGTGCCCGGACACACGGAGTTTCTGGCTGAAAAAACTTCAGCAAAAAAAATTATGATGATACTGGCCAGTGATGTACTGCGGGTAGGCCTAGCCACCATTCACATTCCGCTGAAAGATGTGGCCGCAGCACTGAACCCGGAAAAACTTTCTGATCAAATCTACACTCTGCACGACAGCCTTATTCGTGACTTTGGCATCAGTAACCCGAAAATTGCCGTTCTGGGATTAAATCCACATGCAGGTGACGGCGGAGTTCTCGGCAGAGAAGAAATTGACTTAATTGAGCCGGTTGTTCGCCGGATCTCGCAAAATGGTGTAAACGTTGAAAGCCCATTCGCCGCCGATGGATATTTTGGAAACCAGAAACACAAAGAATTTGATGCAACACTGGCAATGTATCACGATCAGGGGCTGATTCCGTTCAAGCTTTTGTCGTTCGGTAAAGGAGTGAATTTCACAGCGGGGCTTCCAATCATTCGCACCTCGCCCGATCACGGAACCGGGTTTAACATTGCCGGAAAAAATATGGCAAATGAAGGTTCGTTTTTACAGGCCTGGAACCTGGCTGAGGAGATGGCCATCAACCGAATGAAAAAGCGATCATCATGAGTTTAGCCACCCAAAAAAGTTCGCCATACACCGTTATAGCCGATATTTACGACCTGGTGATGACCGATGTGGATTACGAAACCTGGTCGGATTATATCGACGAGATCATCCTCCAGCACAAACCCAAATCGGTTGAATTACTGGAGCTGGCCTGCGGCACCGGTACCATTGCATTCTATCTCGAGGAGCTGGACTGCTACAATATCACCGCCACCGATGCTTCGGCAGATATGATCCGGATTGCAAAACGAAAAGCAGCCCGGGTTAACTCGGAAATTAAGTTTATCACGATGAATTTCCTGGAAATCAAGCTGGATAAAAAATTCGATGTAGTGTACATGGTGTTCGACAGCCTTAATTATCTACACAGCAATGAAGAGATTCTGAAACTTCACTCGGAAGTTAAAAAAGTACTGAAACCCGGCGGAATATTTATTTATGATTTCACAACACCGCGTAATTCAAGGAAAGCCATCAAATACCTGAACGAAGAACGAAGGCACCTGAAAGGAAAATTCAGGTATGAACGAAAAAGCAGCTATGATGCTGTAAATCAAATTCATACTAACAAATTTCATATCGAGGTGATGGATCCCGAATCTGATGAGCCGACCCAGGTTTTCGAAGAGGAGCATCAACAGAAAATTTATACTTTTGATCACATCAAATCTCTCATAAAGAAAACAGATTTCACTATCTTGCAGGCGTACGACGGTTTTGAGCTGAAACCGGCACACAAGAAAAGCCTCCGAATAACCATGGTTTTACAATGAGCGGAAACGGTGTAATTGAACTGATAAATGTTTCGGTTGCCTACGGGCAAAACAGAATACTGGATAGTGTAGATTTCTCGCTGGATGTGGGAGAATTTTGCTATGTGATCGGAAAAACCGGTGTCGGGAAAAGTACTTTTCTTAAGCTGTTGTACAGTGATGTAAAACCGGATAAAGGGATGGTTAAAGTTGCCGATTATGATGTGGCAAATATTCCTGACAGAAAAATTCCCTACCTGAGGCGCAGACTGGGCGTGGTCTTTCAGGATTTTCAGTTGCTTTCAGACCGCAATGTTTTTGAAAATGTAGCCTTTTCGCTTCGGGTAACCGGCCAGAATAAAGGATTCATAAAAAGCCGTGTACTTGAAGTTTTGGGACTGGTTGGCCTCAGCCATAAACGCAACTCCATGCCGAACGACCTTTCCGGCGGAGAAAAACAGCGGGTGGTGATTGCCCGCGCCCTCGCCAACGAACCGCGGCTTCTTCTGGCCGATGAACCCACCGGGAACCTCGACCCGGAAGCCAGCGCATCCATCATGGAGCTGATGCGCCAAATCAACAACCGGGGCATGGCCGTTTTAATGGTTACGCACGACTATGAAGTAATCCGGAAGTTTCCCGCAAGAACGGTTCAGATTTCTGACGGTAAACTCGAAAATATCAAGGTGCTTTGATTTTACGTCAATTGTGGATTGCTGGATGGAAAAGACTTCCGAAGTCTTTCAGGTTTTAATAAAACATTGACTAATAATATCTTTCAAACCTTTTGAAAGTGTCGATGTAGACTTCGGAAGTCTCAGATCCGACATTCAATTGTTGACATGACTCTAATGAATTACTCCGAGACAGGGAAATCGGGGTACCCATTTGATTTCATTTATTTTTCTTTATTACCCAAAGGGTTGGAGAATAGAATCACCCTTAAATTTATGTGTTTTGAGATAAAATTAAAGGTATCGTCAGTTTGAGCGCCCCGCAGGGATCACTATGTGGCAGTTCCGACCGCTTTCTGGTCGGAACGAAGTCGAAAACTCTATATTTCGACTTCATTCCGATGGAAAGGCACCATCGGAATTGCGCTCAATATGACGTTGTAACCATTTATCATCATTTTTATCTCGAACTCACTTTAAATTAAAAACGCACCCGTACACCGCCTTGTGCGTGGATCCCCATTGTATTAAAGCCGTACACCTCCGTAAAATCCGAGTTCAATAAATTTCTTACCGTGCCGTAAATGGATAGTTTCTCATTCAGCAAACTGTATTCTGCAAAGAGGTTCATCAAAACATAGTTGTCCAGGTTGACCTCTTCCGGGATGAAATCATTTTCGGGATTGAAGAACAGGTCTGTACGATCTCCTACAATTTCACCATCAATCTGAACAAAGACTGACTCTCCAAAACGATATGATAAATTAAAACCAGCATTGTGTTTTGGTTTTCTGATCAGCCCGTCCGACTCCAGAACACTTCCTGCATCATCCAGGGTAATTGTTTCCCCGGAGAGATAATTATAAAACGCACCCAAAGCCATCGAAGAAGTAACAAACCAGTTTGCTGATAAATCAAACCCGGTGGTTTCTTCCCTGTCCCGGTTGATGTATCCCGGATCAAACGTGTAAACGATCAGATCATCAATCGTACGGTTAAAAACTGTACCGCTGATTTTCAGGTTTTGATTGAGCAGAAACGACTCGAACCCGAATCGGTATTCGCGGCTTGTTTCCGGATCAAGATCCGGGTTGGGGCCAAACGGGCCAAAAAGTTCATTCAGGGTAGGCGCTTTAAATCCGGTACCATAAGCTGCAAAAACCTTGAAATTCTCTGATAGCTGAAATGCTGGCGAAATGTTAAACGATGAATTTCTGCCATATTCCGAATGGCTGTTCAGCCTGTAGCCCAGTACTACCGAGAGCCCGGCTATATTTGAAAAAATTGCAGTGGCGTATGGGCTGATAAATGAGTCAGACAACCTGCTGTCGCCTTCTTCAAAATCCGGCATGGATCCATGCTGATATTCAAATCCGCCAAGCAGGGTTACATTTTCTAATAGTTCATAAGCCAGAAAATGATCAAGATTGTGGAACCTGCCTTCATATTCATCATCTCCGAACTCCGATGAAAAAATCCGGTCGGTTTTTGTATAGCTGTAGTTGCTGTTCAAAGTAAACTTATCTCCATCAAACCGGGATTGAATGGACGGATTGAACATGGTAATGCCGAATGTGTTGGGTGCATCAATAAAGGCATCGGCGTCATAGTCACCGTCGTAATCGGAGTAGGAAAAACCGGGTGAAATGCTGAACCCGCCGGCCGGTTGAAATGTCAAACTTCCGTAAATCGATTGGTGAGTAAATCCGTCCCGTTCAAAATTTCCTTCCCCGGTGGGATCGGCTGCAGCGCTGATGCCATCACTCGATTCCCGGCTTGCCTGGAAATTGTAGCTAAATTTCTTATGAGGTGAGCCATTCACACCTGCAGAACTGCCGAAGGTGTTAAAAGCCCCATATGATAAAGAACCCATTCCGGCTGCTTTTTCCTGTTGCGGTTTTTGTGTGATAATGTTGATGACGCCTGCCAATGCATCCGAGCCATACAGGGCTGACTGATTGCCCTTCAGAACTTCAACCTGTTCGATTTTGTGCAGAGGCAGCAATCGCAGGTCGATGGCACCACCCACCCCGGAGGGGTCTCTGACCGGTTTTCCGTCAATCAAAATCAGTGTATATTCGCCGCCCGCTCCCTGCATAAACAGGCTTTGGTTGCCGCTTGGCGTACCCTGAGAGTTGTTAACCCGGATTCCGCTCTGCTGATGAAGCAATTGGGAGAAATCCCGGCTGCTCCCCTGTTCGATTTGTTGCCTGCCAATGATCACAACCGGCCGGGTGGTTTCGCGAAGCGACATGGGAATTTTAGTGCCGGTTACCACAATGTCATCCAGCAGTAGTGTATCTGCCGGAGCTGTGAAAGATTGTGCTTGTAATTCTGAGGCAAAAAACATTGCCCCCGCTATAATAGAGATGATGATTTTGCTCATGGTTTTTGTCCTGTATTTTGTTGTTAACCGATGAGCTTTCGATGAAAAAAAGTTGGGTATGAAATTCGCAGATACAGATTGTTGCGAAACTGCATTCCCGGCCTTTCCTCCGAAAGCCTGAATAATTCAGCAAACAGGCAGGTCTTCTGACTCACTCAGTGTCAACAACCTTCCCGCCCGGCTACAAAAACCGGACAGTGGTACTGTGAGGTTAACACATTATTTGAGCTTACAGCTACGGGGATAGTTCCGGATTTTCACCGGATTCCCTTTTCATCCCGTTCATCACAACAAACAGGAACCTGTTGCCGCAATAATAGTAGCGGGATATTTACGTATTGTCAACTGTAAATTGCTAACCACTCGAACCGATTCAACATAAAATCTTGTTAGTTTACTAACACAAACTCAGAAAATCTTTATACCTTGTGTTGTCATATTTTGAAATGATCATCTGCAAAAGAAGCTATTATGAATCTCAAAAAAGAAGCTGTTTCAGTATTTAAATCTATCCTGAAAAATGTTAATCCTAAAGAATTTCTGCCCGAAATTGTATCCTGGAATCAGGAAACGGGAAAATTACGAATTTACGATACAGAATTTACCGTTGGTAAAGATCAGGATATTTATGTGATTGGAACCGGGAAAGCTTCTCCCACCATGGCCGAGGCGATGGAGAAGATTCTGGGCAACTCAATCAAAGACGGTTTGATAATTGCACCTCCGGATTCTGAATCGGATCTGAAAACTATCAAAATGGTTCAGGGCTCTCACCCCCTTCCGGATGAAAGCAGTATACGGGCCACTGAAGAACTATTTGACCTTGTAAAAAACATCCCGGATGGTTCTGTTGTCATAAACCTGATTTCAGGCGGTACTTCTGCACTGTTATGCCGGCCGGTTCAAAATGTATCCATGAATGATATTCGAGATGTATTCAGGCTTCTTTTGGAATCGGGTGCTTCTATCCATGAAGTGAATACTGTTCGCAAAACCATCTCTCAGGTGAAAGGCGGCCAGATGCTGTCCTATTTTGAAAACAAAACTCTTCTTGACTTAATCATCTCCGACGTGCCCGATGATGACCTGCGGTATATCGGTAGCGGGCCTACAACAGCTCAGGAAATTTCGTACCAGGATGCTTTTGATGTGCTCCATAAATATGAAATCTGGGATAAGCTGCCGAATTCGGTGAAAAATCACATCAGTTCAAAAAAAGATGCCTCAGAAAGCAGAATTTTTAAAACCAAAGAAATTGAAAATCACGAGGTATGGATCGTATCATCGGCATCCAAAGTTGCCGGACAGACCCATAAAATACTGGAAGAGTCCGGGTTTGAAACGGAACTGATTCATCCTGCTTGGACCGGCCTGATTAATGATTTAGAAGAGCATATTGTAGAGCATATCGAAAAAATGAGAGAGAAACCGGACGGTAAGCATGCTTTGGTGTTTTACGGTGAATGCACGGTGAAGGTGACCGGTGACGGGCTTGGCGGAAGAAACCAGGAACTCGCCCTGAGGATGGCCCGACGCCTGCAAAAAATTGATGAAAATATTGCGTTTTTAAGTGCTGGTACCGATGGTATAGACGGGCCAACTAATGCTGCCGGAGGTGTTGTTGACCAAAACACATTTTTTGAAGCCAAAAAGAAAAACCTTGATCCGGACTTCTTTATTGAAGCCAACGACAGTTATCACTTTTTTGAAAAATTCGGCGGCCACATCATCACAGGCCCGACCGGCAATAATGTGATGGATATTCAGATTGTTTTGATGCAGAAGTAATTGGGAATATTGCTTGCTTTATGTAGAAATAGATAATTGATTAATCTCAAATTATTTGTTCAATAGATTGTATAAATCTTTAGGATCTTGCCGGTTATCCCAGAAAGCCGTAATGATGATGGCAGAGAGTGAGATTTTATAATAAATGCTAAAATGGCCAAGAGATGTAACCCTTGTATCTGGAAATTCTGATTGTTGTCCAAATTCCGGGTGTTCACAGATATAAGAGGTTCGTTTTGATGTGAGTGTCAATAATTTGATTGAATAATCAGCAGATCCTGTCCGTTTTTGCCAGTATTCCAGAAATGCTCTTCTCTGTTTTTGTGCTGTTTTCGTCCAAATTATTTCTCGCGAAGCCATGTAAGATCTTCTTTATCTAACTCCGACTGTGATATGGTTTCATTATTCTTAATGTCTTGTTCACTCATTTCAAGCATCAACTTTTGTTCTTTGGTAAGAGCGTCGCCGGTAGTTTGATCAGATACAGAATCCAAAATCTGATCAATTGCAGAGAGCAGTTTTTCGTCTTTACTGACCAAAATCTTATCGATTAATCGATGCTTAAGCTGATTGTTCATACTTCTGATATTTGGATATTAAGTTCTGTGAATAATTCTAATAAATAAACGCTCAAAAAGCGAATTACATATTTTTATCAAGATTACACTCAGCTATGCTTGAGGAAATTTCATTTGATTCAATAACAATCCACTTACGATCTGGAAAAAACAGATTTTATCAATCGATAATTTTTGTGTAATCCCGTCCGTAATAATTCGTAGTTTTGAGTCCGATCCGCCGAAGATTGAAGTAACCCCGAAAGATGCGAAAATTTACGCTACAACCTGATTCATCAAAACCGGAAAAAAGCGCCGATTTTATCAGCGAACTGAACGAGCAGCAGCGCAAGGCAGCCTCACATGTACAAGGCCCGCTTTTGATTGTTGCCGGTGCGGGCAGCGGTAAAACAAGGGTTCTGACCTATAGAATTGCCTACCTGCTGCAGAAACATCACGCCATGCCCCACAATATTTTGGCGCTTACATTCACCAATAAAGCCGCCCGGGAAATGCAGGAACGTATCTCAAACTTAATCGGTGAAAAAGCTTCGGAGCTGTGGATGGGAACGTTTCACTCCATTTTTTCAAAAATTTTGCGGTTTGAAGCCGACAAAATCGGGTTTTCCTCAAATTTTTCTATTTACGACACCAGCGACTCGGAAAATGCCGTCAAGCTGATTTTAAAAGAACTGGGCTATGATCCGAGAGAGATCAAACCGAGAACAATTCAGCGAAAAATCAGCGATGCGAAAAACCAATTAATCCTGCCGGATACTTATAAAACAAAATTTGTTTTCAGTACACTGGACGATATTACCGCCCAGGTTTATGATGTTTACCAGGTGCGCATGGAACAGGCAAACGCCATGGATTTTGACGACCTGCTCATCAAGCCGGTTAAACTATTCAACGAAAACCCTGATGTGCTTGAAAAATATCAGGATAAATTCCGGTATATTTTAATTGATGAATACCAGGATACCAATCACGCCCAGTACAAAGTCACCAAATTGCTGGCCGATAAGTATCAGAATATCTGTGTTGTGGGTGATGATGCCCAGAGCATCTATTCGTTTCGCGGGGCCGACATTTCGAATATTCTGAATTTCAAATCGGATTACGAAAACGCCGTGGAAATTCCGCTGGAGCAGAATTACCGCTCTACAAAACTGATTCTGCAATGCGCCGATTCAATCATCAAAAGAAATGAGAAGCAGCTTCAGAAAACGCTGTGGACGGATAACGATAATGGCGAGACGGTGACACTCCTCGAAAATTTTGACGAGCGGGATGAAGCCAACCGGATTGCAAACTACATCAAAGACCTGAAACTGAGGCACGGTTACGCGTTCAACGATTTTGCCGTACTGTACCGCACAAATTATCAGAGCAGGATTTTTGAGGAATCATTTCGCAGGAAAAATATCGACTACCAACTTGTGGGCGGGCTGTCATTTTATCAGCGAAAAGAAATTAAAGATGTGGTTGCCTATCTGACACTTCTGGTGAACCCTGAGGATGAACAAGCGCTGCTGAGAATCATCAATGAACCGAGCCGGGGAATCGGGAATAAAACGCTCAACGATATCCTGAAAAAAGCCAGAACCGAGCGGCGCAGTGTATGGAGTATTATTAATGATGTGGAATCGTACGACTTTTACAAACCGGCAAAATCCCGCATCAGCAGCTTTGTGGATATGATTGACAAGCTGAGAGCTCAGCTTGCATCGGGCACGGCCATTTTGGAAGTCACAAAAAAAATGCTGGAAATGAGCGGTTACATGAAAGCCCTTGTTGAAGAAAACAGTGCCCAGGCACTCACCCGCCGCGATAATGTTCTGGAACTGCAAAATGCAATCGCCTACTATCAGCAGAGCACAAAAAAGCCCAGCCTTGCATCTTTTTTGCAGGAAATCACATTAATAACCGACGCAGACAAATATGACGAAAACATCCCGGCCGTTACTCTGATGACGGTGCACGCTTCTAAAGGCCTGGAGTTTCCGGTGGTGTTTATAGTGGGGCTGGAGGAAAATCTCTTCCCCATGGGTGCGCGAGACGGAGAAGAAGCCAATATTGAAGAAGAGCGCAGGCTGTTTTATGTGGCTATTACAAGGGCACAAAAACAACTGTTCCTCAGCCACAGCAAAATGAGGTATAAGTTTGGTGAAGAGCAACGCCAGGTTCGATCGAGGTTTCTGGACGAAGTAGATCCCGGGGTGGTTCGCACAGAAACCGGGGCAACGATTCGCCAGAATAACAACCACAAACCAGGTAAAGGCAATTTCAGCGAAATTGAATATGACTGGAAAAAGCCGCAAAAGTCGGAAAAATCTTCAAAAAATAATATCACTTATGAGTACGAATACGATGAAGACCCATTCAGACCGGGTATTCACGTGCTGCATCCAGCTTTCGGGCCCGGTAAAATAGTACAGCGAAGCGGTTCCGGCAGAGACTCGAAAGTGGTTGTATTTTTTAAAAATCGAGGACAAAAAACGTTGATGCTGCGTGCGGCGAAACTGAAGGTCATTTCAGAATAGTTTGATACTAAACTTTCCTATATTGAAAATTGTTAAAATACTTCTCTAAAATCAGCCTACAATTTACCCGTCTACGTAATAACGGCTGCGAAACGGGTGCCGCGTTATGAAGCAACTTTTTTCTGATAAATTATCTCTGCAAGGCTTACAGGGTGTAAAACTATTCCCTGTAATTTTGCTTTTTTTCTCAATGGGATTTTCAACCGCCTTGAAAGCCCAGGTTTCAATGTCTACTGAAAGTATGGCATTGGGCGGAGGTGGTACAGCCTATCTTACCGGCTATGAAGCATTATTTGCCAATCCTGCAAACCTGTTCATATCGGAAAAAAATTATTCTATACAAGCCTCCTTTCTGCAAGGCGCTTATTATTACGATTCTATCCTGCCCGCGGAAAGTAACATTGACCGATTAAGAAACTATTATAACCGCTCAACTTTTTTCGATGCCGAAGACGACAGGATGGTTTTAGACCAGAATTTACGCGAACAGATTGTTGAACGAAATTTCGGGGAAGTGCGCATGAGCAGGGTGTTTACCAACCAGTCTGAAATTTACTGGTTTGGGTTGAAGTGGGTGCGGCCAAAACGAAGTTATGCGCTCTCGCTGCGCACAAGATATGCCAGCCAATACGAACTGGCAAGAGGTTTATACTCAAACACCGCTATTGAGCATGATGACACGTTAATCTTCGATCAATCTTTTCAGCACAGGTTTGAAGCACTGCATGAGTTGTCTTTCGGATTTGCCGAATCATTCACTTACCTGAATGGACTGATTCCCCGTTTGTCTGAATTTATTATAGGCGTTGCTCCAAAAGTTGTACTCTCAGGCGGCTACGTGAGCGCTGATTTTACCAATCGCTACACGCAAAATTCAGGTGATGAATTCTGGGAGCGAAATGTGCAATATTCTCAGCAGACTGCGGGTGCATTCAGCCAGGATGCCAGTCTTTATTTTAGTGCTCAAAATGGCGTGATGCCGGCCGGCAACCGTTCATTCCGGGAATTGATGCAGACTACAGGTGTTGGCTTAGGGCTTGATATTGGCATCACCTACCTGATTACTTTTGGCGATGACCTGTCCGTTCTGCACAGGCAAGACGATCCGACAGATCAATCGCTCAGGATCAGTTTTTCGGTCACAGACCTGGGTGCCGTCTATTATTACGATGATCCAGTTGACATTCAAATAAACCCTGATACTTATGAAACCCGTCAAACCGGCGGCCTTCTGCAAACAGAATATGGCGGAGCGCCAAACGAGCATTACCTGCTCTTAGAAGAATATGGAGACCTGCTATCATCCGACATTGAATCACGGTCGCAGGACAATTTCAGCACACTTCTGCCTACTTCCATCAATGCCGGAGCTTTATTTCAATACAGGCGTGTAAAAATGATGGGTGATTTAAGCTATTCAGTTTCTGAAAGTGCATTAAGTTCAAAAGGGCTAACGAGTTATCTTGGAATGGAAATTCGCCCGATTCGTGCCATTCCGCTTCGTACCGGAACCCGTCTTGGAGCAGGTTTGCCGGGATTTTTTAGTGTTGGCGCCGGCTTAGAAACCAAGCATTTTGACCTCAATGCCGCTATTCAGTTGAAATCAGGTAGTTCCGGCCCAACATCTGAAATTCTTGCAGCATCACTTATGGGTATAAAATTCTACTTTCAATGACTGAATTCTGCCCAACTGTCATAAACAAAAATTAATATCACAATTTGGCAGAACCCCAAAGATTGTTCTGCCGTTATGATACTATTGCTTGCTTTGGCTCCTTATTTGCCAAATCTTACTAATTAAATAAAAAGAACTAAAAATTAACCCTATTACATGTTTGATCAGCACTTTAGAATAAAGATGGATTTCGAAGATCAAAATGAAGGCTTTGATGATTTTGAACAGGCCATACCCCTGATGAGTGAGGAGGAAGAGAGAAAACTGACCGAATCAGAAGTACCTGAAAATCTTCCCATATTGCCTTTAAAAAACACTGTATTGTTCCCCGGTGTAGTTGTGCCGATAACCGTGGGAAGAGACCGCTCACTCGCACTTGTAAAAGAAGCCTACGAAAGCAATAAAATAATTGGCGTAGTAGCACAAAAAGACGAATCGGTTGAAAATCCTGAACCGGGCGATCTTTTCAAATTTGGCACAGTTGCCCAGATTTTGAAACTGATAAAAATGCCGGACGGCAGTAAAAGTGTGGTTATCCAGGGAAAAAGCATTTTTGAAATTGAAGAGTTTACCCAAAGTGATCCGTTTTTTAAAGCCACGGTAAGCCCAATACGGCAAAATATGGACCTCATGGGTGTGGAACTTGATGCGTCCATGCGCTCAATCAAAGAAACAGCTTCAAAAATTGTAAACCTCTCACCCAACATTCCGAGCGAAGCATCTATTGCCATCAACAATATTTCGAGTCCTTCGTTTTTGCTGAATTTTATTTCTTCAAACCTCCAGGTATCTATTGCAGATAAACAGGAGCTGCTTGAAATTAAAGATTTTTCAGTCAGGCTCAATAAAGTGATGGAACACTTACAGAAAGAGCTTCAGGTTTTGAATTTAAGTGAAGAAATCCGCACCAAGGTAAAAACCGATATCGACGATCAGCAGCGTGATTTTTACCTGCGTCAGCAGATGAAAGCTATCCAGGAAGCACTTGGTGAAGATGTTGAGCAACAGGGAATTGCCAAACTGAAAGAACGCCTCGAAAAGAAAAAGAATGTACCGGAGAACGTAGTTAATGAGGCCAAAAAAGAGATTCAGCGCCTTGAAATGACGCCGAGTTCATCCCCGAATTACGGAATCATTCACAGTTATGTTGAATGGATTCTGGACCTTCCCTGGGGCGATTATTCCAAAGACAAACTGGACTTGAAACGGGCACGAAAAATTCTGGATGAAGACCATTACGGACTTGAAAAAGTTAAGAAGAGAATTATAGAATATCTTGCGGTGCTTAAACTTAAGAAAGACATGAAGGCGCCCATTCTCTGCTTCTACGGCCCTCCGGGTGTGGGGAAAACTTCTCTTGGAAAATCGATTGCAAGGGCATTGAACAGAGAATTTGAGCGGTTCAGCCTCGGAGGCATTCACGATGAAGCTGAAATCCGGGGTCACCGGCGCACCTATATCGGCGCGCTGCCTGGACGAATTTTACGCGCTATGAAAAAAGCCGGTAAAGGCAACCCCGTATTGATGCTGGATGAGATCGACAAAGTGGGTTCCGATTTCCGCGGCGACCCAACCTCTGCCCTGCTCGAAGTCCTTGACCCTGAGCAGAACGATTCCTTCACGGATAATTACCTGGAACTGGAGTACGATCTCTCAAGTGTTCTCTTCATTGCCACAGCCAACTCGCTTGATACCATCCCAGCACCACTGCGAGACCGGATGGAAATCATCAATATCAGCGGGTACACACAGGAAGAGAAAATCGAAATTGCCAGGAAATATCTGCTTCCGAAACAGATTGAGGAAAATGGCCTCAATTCCAGCCAGATCAAACTTTCAAAAGCGGCCATTAACAGAATAATTGATGAATATACCCGCGAATCCGGCGTGCGTAACCTGGAACGCCAGCTTGGCGCTGTATGCCGGAACATTGCCGCACAAATTGCAAGCGGAGATATTGAAAGTATGAGTGTAGGCGTAAACGATATTGAAGAGATTCTCGGAAAGAGAAAATTCTTCTCTGAAGTGGCTGAACGAACCACAGTTCCCGGGGTTGCAACCGGCCTGGCCTGGACGCCTTATGGCGGAGACATTCTCTTTATAGAGGCAAGCGTATCCCGCGGTTCAGGCAAACTCCATATTACCGGTCAGCTTGGCGAAGTAATGAAAGAATCGGCAATGCTGGCTATCAGTTATCTGCGGGCACGGTATGAAGAGCTGAATATCCCCGAAGAAGCTTTCAAATACTTCGATCTGCATATCCACGTGCCAAAAGGCGCTGTTCCGAAAGATGGCCCTTCTGCCGGTGTGGCACTACTCTCAGCGGTAGCTTCCATATTTACGCAGCGCAAGGTAAAAGGAACCCTGGCTATGACAGGTGAAATCACCCTTCGTGGCCTTGTATTGCCTGTTGGCGGCATCAAGGAAAAAGTGCTTGCGGCCAAACGCGCGGGTATAGAAAAGGCCTATTTGCCAAAGAAAAATGAGAAAGATGTAGATGAAATTGAGACCGATATTATTGGAAATCTTCAGATAGATTATCTCGAACGAATGGATCCCATTCTTGACTTGATCTTGGAAGACGAACCTGATAAAGATCCTGCTGAATTCTTCAAAGTACCGGAATCTCACAAGCAGCAGATTGAGTCAACCAATACAAAGAAAGACAGCAAAGAAGAAATGGCCATTATGGATTAAGTGTGTGAATGGAGACAATTCACTTACAGCATATACTTGGATTAAAAATGCCGGGGGAGAAATCATCCGGCATTTTTTTACTCTTTAAACTTAGATCGATATAAAATAAAAGATATCGTCAGTTTGAGCGCAATTTCGGCCGCTTTTTGGCCGAAATGTAGTCGAAAACTCTATATTTCAACTTCACCCCGCCTGCACCGATTATTATGCATCGGGATTGCGCTATTTTGACGAATTCAACAACTTACCTTAAATCATATCTCGAACTCACGTTTTTTTATATTAATCCCAGAAAACCGTTGGGGCTTTTTGGGTTTAAATCTTCGAATAATTTCCAGTTATCACCGATAAATTTTTACCTTTGAGAATGGAAAAAAAAGGGCGGGTCATACAATCAACGGGCAAGTGGTACAAGGTATCACTGAATGGTGATGTTGTTGATTGCAGACTTCCTGGACGATTCAGACTGGAAAAACAGGAAGTAACAAATCCCATTGCCGTGGGTGATTTTGTTTCCGTTGATATTGGTGATGACGGTCATGGATTGATTACAGAAATAGAAGAGCGTGAAAATTATATCCCCCGGCAGGCTACGCACGGGCGGCGGGGTGAACAAATTCTTGCCGCAAATATCGACCGGGCATGGGTGGTTCAATCCGTAAAAAAACCCAAATTAAATATGGGTTTTATCGACCGCTTTCTGGTTACTTGCGAAGCTTATGAGATTGCCGGCGGAATCATCATCAACAAAATGGACCTGGCTAATGAAAAAGCCAAAACCATTATGAAGGATATTTCTGATTTGTATGAAGGGCTTGGTTACCGGGTCTTGCAAACTTCAATTCACGATGAGAAATCAATCCAGAATCTGGCTGATGAAATGAAAGATCAGACCTCTGTTTTCATTGGCCCCTCCGGAGCAGGAAAAACCAGTATTTTGAATGCCATTGATCCGGATCTGAACTTAAAAGTGGGAGAAATCTCATCCTATTCGAACAAGGGCAAACACACCACCACATTTGCAAAACTTGTGCCCCTTAAAACCGGAGGCTATATTGTTGATACACCCGGTATACGCGAATTCGGAACTGTAAATATTGAGAAACCCGAACTCTCGCTGTTTTTCCCCGAAATGGCTGAACCGCGCCAAAACTGCAAATTTTATAATTGCACCCATTATCATGAACCCGGATGCGGTGTGGTAGAAGCGTACGAAGAAGGAAAAATTGACCCGGACCGTTACAACTCTTATCTAAACATCCTGGAATCACTGGATGATTAACCATCCGGTTTCTCCTATTCAACGATTTTCCGGTTCTTCATTAATGCGCATCCAGCCAGTTGTCTGCCAGCCCCATTTCCACATCAAGCGGAACGGATAGCTCGTAAGCATTTTCCATCAGCGATTTAATTTTATCCGGAACCTGATCTGTTTCCGATTCATGAATTTCGAAGACAAGCTCATCATGAACCTGGAGCAACATTCTTGATTTGAGATTTTCTTGCTGCAAATATTTGTCAATCTCAATCATGGCCAGCTTGATGATATCTGCGGCCGTGCCCTGTATCGGCATGTTGATGGCCATTCGTTCGGCAAATCCGCGTACATTCCAGTTTCGGGAATTGATATCGGGTATATATCGGCGTCTGCCGAGAAGCGTGGCAACATACTCGTTCTCTTTTGCAAACTGCACCGTGTCCTCAATATAATTTTTGATATTCGGAAACCGCTCAAAATACTGATCGATCATCTCCTTCCCCTCGCTGTTGCTGATGCCCAGCCGGCTTGCCAGGCCGTATGCGCTCACTCCATACGGAATGCCAAAGTTCACCTCTTTGGCTTTTCGCCTTTGATCGGGAGATACATCCTCCAGTGATTCCAGGCCAAAAATCTCTTTGGCAGTTCTGGCGTGAATATCTTCCCCGTTTTTAAACGCCCGGATCATATTTTCATCTTCCGAGATGGAGGCAATCACCCGCAGCTCAACCTGCGAATAGTCGGCTGCAAGTATTTGAAAATCTTTCTCAGGCACAAACGCTTTCCGGATTTCGCGCCCCCGCTGAGTGCGAATGGGAATATTCTGAAGATTGGGATTGGATGAAGAAAGTCTGCCGGTTGCCGCCACGGTTTGATTAAAATCGGTGTGAATTCGTCCGGTTTCTTCGTTGACCAGTTTCGGAAGTGCATCCACATAAGTGGATCGCAGTTTGCTAAGGCTGCGGTAATCAAGCACGAGTGATGGCAATTCATATTCAGCTGCCAGTTTGGAAAGAACAGCTTCGGATGTAGAGTATTGGCCGGTTTTTGTTTTCTTTCCCGCAGGCAGTTTCATTTTTTCGAACAGAATATGGCCGAGCTGCTGGGGCGAGTTGAGATTGAACTCAGCACCGGTTTTATCAAAAATATTCGCTTCAAGGTCGATCAGGTCGCTTGTCAGCTCTTTCGAAAACTGTGCGAGTTTTTCAGTGTCAATCAGTATCCCGTTTTTTTCCATCCGGGCAAGAACCGGTATCAATGGATACTCAATTTTTTCAGCCACTTCCAGAAGATCATCCTCTTTCAATTTCTCCGATAAGATTTCATACAAGCGATACGTGATATCGGCATCTTCACATGCATAATTTTTGATCTCCTTGTACGGAACATCTGCCATCGACTTCTGTGATTTACCGCTGCCAATCAGGTTTTTGATGGGAATCGGTTCATAGTTCAGATATTTTTTGGCAAGATTATCCATCTTCAGCCGCTGCGATGAATCGAGTAGATAGGCCGCAACCATGGTATCGAAAATCGGCCCCTTCAGCCCGAAACCGGCCCGCTCCAGCACCAATTGATCAAATTTGTAATTGTGGGCAATTTTCAGTGACTCCTCATTTTCAAGCAGTGGTTTCAACAGCTCACGAACGTGGCCTTCCTGCAGTGCATCTTCTACATTTACCGGGATGTACCATGCCGATTCTGCTTTAGCGCTCAAAGCAATCCCCACCAAATTTGCTGTGATGGGATCGGGGGCGTCGGTTTCGGTATCGAAGCAAAGTGCATCAGCCCCTTTCAGTTGATTGACCACCTGCCGGATTTCTTTTTCACTAACGGCCAATTTGTACGAGACGGCGTCTTCATTAAATCCATCGGTTTTCTTTTGATCACCGGATGTATCACCCCCAAAAAGAAGCCCTTGGCCACCCGGCTCCTCGCCCAGATATTTTTGAGTGAGCGTTCGAAATTCCATTCGTTTAAAAAACAGGCCAAGCTCCTTTTTATCGGGGCCTTTCCACTCCAGCTTGCGCCAGCTCTCCACTTCAGGAACATCGATTTTGATGGTCACCATCTTTTTGGCGTGCATCGCCTGATCGGCATTCTGGCTGAGGCCTTCACGTTTCCGCTTCGATTTCATATTCGGCGCATCTTCAATCGCTTTTTCAAGCGAACCGTATTTTTGGATCAGCTCGGGCGCACCTTTTTTCCCGATACCGGGCACGCCGGGAATGTTGTCTGATGAATCTCCGATAATGGCCAGCACATCAATCACTTTCTCCGGGTAAACCCCGAAATACTCCTTCACCCCTTCCCTGTCGATGAGGTTAAAGCCGCCATTTTTATTATCCGGCTTCACCATGGTGATGTGATTGTCGACTAACTGCATAAAATCTTTGTCAGGCGTTACCAAAAAAACATCCACATCTTCTTCTTTGGCATTGTGCGCAATGGTTCCGATGATGTCATCCGCTTCGTACCCGTCTTGTTCCAGGTTTGGGATTTTGAACTTTTCAAGCATCTCTTTAATCAGCGGAATACCCACAGTCAGTTCTTCGGGCTGCGGAGGCCGGTTGGCTTTGTACTCTTCATCGATCTCGTGGCGAAATGTTGGGGCGTGCGTATCCCAGGCCACGGCGATATGGGTAGGTTCTTCCTCTTCAAGCAACTTCACCAAGGTGTTGGCAAAACCGAGAATGGGGCCGGTGGCGATTCCCTCAGAATTTTTCAGCCTGCTTCGGATAAATGCAAAGTGAGCACGATAAGCCAGTGCCATGCCGTCGAGGAGGTATAGTTTCTTCTTCATAATCTTAGTCGTGAGTCATAAGTCTTGAGTCGTGAGTCTTGAGAATCTCATGACTCAAGACTCAGGACTCATTTCTATTACATTAAATCTTTCAATTTCTGAATCTCTTCCGGCCATCGATCCGGGTTGGGTGTTTCAAGAATGAGCGGAATTCCATCAAACCGATCGTCTTTCATGATCAGTTCAAAGAGCGTCCACCCGATCAGCCCGTCTCCCAGGCTTTCGTGTCGGTCTACTTTTGACCCCAGTTCTTTTTTGGAATCATTCAGGTGCATGGCCAGCAAATTATCAAAGCCGACGATAGAATCAAACTGTTCAAATGTATCTACAAATCCATCCTCGGTTGAAATGTCATATCCCGCAGCAAAGGCATGAGCGGTATCCACGCAAACACCTACACGATCTTTCTGTTCCACCTGTTTCATGATTTCCGCGAGTTGCTCGAACCGGTACCCCATGTTGGTACCCTGTCCGGCAGTGTTTTCAATAACGGCTTTTACCGTTTTGGTTTGATCGAGTGACCAGTTGATCGAATCGGCAATAATTTTCAGGCACTCTTTCTCGCTGATTTGTTTGAGGTGGCTGCCGGGATGAAAGTTCAGCAGTTCGATTCCAAGCTGCTCGCAGCGCTGAAGTTCATCCAGAAAAGCATCGCGCGATTTCTGAAGTTTCTCATTTTCGGGATGCCCCAGGTTAATCAGGTAGCTGTCGTGCGGGATGACGGTTTCCATTGAATAGCCGTATTCCTCGCATCGTTTTTTAAATTGTGTGATGTTTTCTTCGGTCAGCGGTTTAGCTTTCCACTGTCGTTGATTTTTGGTAAATAGGGCAAAACCTGTCGCCCCGATCTCTTTTGCCCGTTCAGGGGCATTTTCCACTCCGCCTGCTGCGCTAACATGCGCTCCGATGTATTTCATTAATTTGGTTAATTATCTTTTTTAAATATTTGATATTAGAACCTGCGAGAGTTCGACAGGTCCTCGCAGAGTTCGGTGAAAAAAATCAAAATTATTTTGTTGGTGTTGTCCCAAAACTGGTTCAAGCGTCCGCTTGGACCATATCGGGTAGGCACCCCAACGCCTCGGGGCGCCAGCACCACGTTCTTTACAGGAGTTGTCTTATTATAAGAGTCCTCTTTTCAATTTTTTTAAATCGACCTGAAAATACAAAAAGCCTGG
>SLPZ01000094.1 GCA_007131725.1 Balneolaceae bacterium | reverse complement strand
GCCGAACCTGTGAAGCGGCATAAAGAACCAATACTATGAATAATCAAAAAACATCAAACCGTAAAAAAACTGAAACTTCAACAAACGAAAGACGGGTTTCGCCTCAATTAGCGAATGAAACAAACCTGCATCCGAATCTGCCTGAATGGAAAGCACCCAAACCAATTCAGGAGGCTCAAATTCAACCCGAACCATTATCTAACAAAAATATGAGCCGGCGTTGTTTTCTGGGGCAAACCGCCAAATTCTGTTGTCAAGCAGGTCTCACGGCGATGGTTTTTGGCCAGCTTGCGGCCGGAACGGCCTTTGCAAAAAACAGAAAAGATGATGCTGAATCCGGTGCAGAAATCAAGAAGCTTTTTGATGATGATTTTGTACCTGGCTATGTACCCCTTCAGGAATCCGGTGAACTGGCCGAGAGAGCCGATACTCTGTGGGAAATCATGAGAAGCTGTCAGCTTTGCCCGAGGGAGTGTGGTGCAAACCGGCATCGCGGACAGACGGGTTTTTGTCAATCACCCGGCACAGAGCTTTTCATCTCTTCAGCCATGCCTCATTTTGGTGAGGAACGCCCGCTGGTGGGCCGAGGGGGCTCGGGCACTATTTTTCTGACCCATTGCAGCCTGCGATGTGTTTTCTGCCAAAACTACGAGATCAGTCACTTGGGCCGCGGACATGAGCGCGGAATTGAAGAGATGGCAGGAATGATGCTACAGTTGCAGCAGCTTGGTTGTCACAACATCAATTTCGTTACGCCCACTCACTACTCCGCATTCATTCTTAAGGCTCTGGATGTAGCCTCTGAACGCGGCCTGCGATTACCCGTGGTTTACAATACCTGCGGATGGGAACGACTGGAAATACTATCTTTGCTGGATGGAGTTGTGGATATTTATCTGCCTGATTTCAAGTTCTGGGACAGCAGCATTTCATATGACCTGACGGCCGGCACCGACGACTATCCGGATCTAACTAAAAAAGCGATTCTTGAGATGCACCGGCAGGTTGGTGTGGCCAAACCCAACCGGCACGGCATTATGGAACGCGGCCTGATGATTCGGCATTTGGTGATGCCCAACGAGATTGGGGGATCGGTTGAAATCCTGGACTGGATTGCCGAGAACCTGCCAAAAGATACCTACGTCAATATTATGGCTCAGTATAATCCGTATCACAGAGCCTTCGATTTTCCGGAAATATCACGCAGAATTACCAATGAGGAGTATAGCCAGGTAGTGGACCATGCCCAGGGGCTGGGACTGACCAACCTCGACATCCAGGGCCATCGGTGGCTGCGGCGGTGATGGCTTGCAATATCTTCTCAATAAACGATTCGGAAATATCATTCAGGCTCTATGTTTTTCTGAAATAAAACTCTCCGTAATCACGGGCAGATGCATTTGGATGTGCAATCCAGTTTGTTTATTAATAATCGGAAAGCAGGCCGGGCCTGATTTTTTAACTGTTTTGAGCTGATATACCTGAAATACCAATCAACAGGAATGCAAAAAGTAAAGTAACAGATTTTTTCATTTCAATTTTTTTTGAGAATTAAAACCCTGCCGCCTGCCTTGCTATGTTCTGAAAGCCAAGTTCAGGATCATTCACCAAAACCTGCCCGGCTGGTGTTAAATCTTCCGGCCCGTTGTAGGTATAATCGTGGGTGTTCACCACATTGTGGTACTCTTCCCCATCACTCCATGCCCAGAAATACCATCCAAAACCAAGGTCTTTGCTGATCTGCATCATTTTTACCGGATCAAAGTTTACGTGACCGTCAACCGGATCCCAGCCATATTCTCCCACAATAACCGGGGCTTTTAATTCGGCAAGCTGAGGGAAAATTTCTTCTACAGAAAATGGTGGAGTCCAGTCGGTAAACTGCTGGTCATCAGTTCTCCAGAAACCGTACAGATGAATAGAAAGAACCACGTTATTCAGCGGATCATGCTCGAAAAGGGCGTCCCCATATTCCAGCAGGGAATGGGGATTTTGACCGCAGTTGCCGCCCGCGTCAATTACCAGAACGTTATTTATGCCGGCATTTCTCAATTCGGTTATCGCGTATTTATAACCCTCAAAGAAAACCTCATCATGTTCACCCCATTCATTGGCGATATTCAGCAACAGTTTATCTTCAAAAGTCCGGAGCGTCTGCAGATTTTCCGGTTCAAGCCACTCTTCAACAATCTGTTTTAGTCCCATTTCATTGTTGGGTTCTCCGTTTTCATCGAAGGGTGGCAGATCGAACTCCGATACACAGGTGCCATCGTGCATTTCGAGCATCGGAACCAGCCCGGCATCGATGGCATCTCGTACAAGCTGCCGTTTTTGTGATGCTGTTCTGGATTGATTATTCCAATGCCAAGATTTGCCTGCCGTTACCAGGCGCACCGTGTTTGCACCTGTTTTGTTGATCTCGTTTCGAAGGGCGTTTACACTATGATCGCCATCTCTCCAAACATGAATGCTGTTTACTCCGTAGGGAATAAAAGGAATATTGTCAGCATCGACCAGCACACCATTTTCTACCCGGATGCCTGTTAATTCCTCACCATTTTCCTCGTTGGCATCTTCTTCGACAGATCCGTTGCATGCTGCCTGAAAAAAACTCATCAAAGCAATTGCAATGATTAGTGTGAATGTTTTGACTATCCGGGCCGATTGAAGATTACTGGTTGCTTCCATAGTATAGTAATGTCATTTTTGATTCTTTTTCAATAATAAAAGAGTACTCAATACGGCAGATCTACCCAAAATTTTTAAGAACGGGTCATACTTCGATTTGATAGAATCAGGTATGAAGTTATTTATGAATTCTTTCTAAAACCGCCCAATTAACATTAATTAGATGGTTAAAATCGCCCAATTCACATTTTTGGTAATATCCCAGTCTGATTATTATTGAATAACCTGAATTATTAAAAGACCCGGCTTCACGTTTCAAAAGCTTTCATCTTCACTCCCCGGCCAAATCACGAATCAGATCATTCAAATCAGATTCAGATATTTGATATTTCTCCGGGAGTGCCTGAAATGCAGTTTCGAGCGATAAACCCATCACCTGGCTCAGCCACGCTGAATTCATCAATTCAGGCAGGTGTTCGTTCATCACTGCTCGCCTGTTTTTGTCAGTTAGCAGCCGCGCCAGTTTTGAATCGGCATCCATTGTAATATCAGGCTCATCTTCCAGCTCCTGTTCCTCGTGATACTGTTTTAATTCAGAAATCAGTTTCTCGGATGGATAACTGAAAATATATTTACCTGAACCGGTTTGTAATCTCACTCCGCTATTGTCAGATTCTATCACTTCAATACCCACACCTTCCCGGAGAGGATTTTCATTTTCAGTCACATCATCCAGATCGGCATGAGGCAGAGTAATAAGGGCTGTGGTATTTGCCGGAACTTCAACTTTCAGGAGAAATCCATCATCAGTAATCTCCCAGGATGATTCGATTTTTCCGTAGGGAGAGATCAGCAGGCCACGGGCATGATCGAGTCCGCCGCCCGGCACCGGTTTGATTTGAATTTTTTTGTATCCCGGTTCAAGCGCTTCAATCCCCGCCACCTCTTTAAACAGCCACTCACCAATCGCTCCGTAAGCATAGTGATTCAGCGAATTCATGCTCTCACTTTGGAAGGTTCCGTCGGGCCGGATGCCGTCCCAGCGTTCCCAGATGGTGGTTGCGTCCATGGTTACCGGATAAAGCCACGAAGGATAATCCGTGCGCATTAGCAGTTGGTATGCCAGGTCTCTGTGGCCGTATTCACTCAAAATGGGGTTGAGATGAGGCGTACCCAAAAAGCCGGTCGTCAAATGGCCGTGGGCACGAATTCGCCTCACCAAATGCTCCACTGCGGTATTCACCATGTCATCCGGCAGCAAACCAATTCTGAGTGCAAGAAGATATGCCGTTTGTGTGTCCGACATCACCCGGCCTACCGGTGTCACAAACTCATGCTGGAATGCCTCCCGGATATTTTCATATAGCTGATCGTAGTGTTTCCGATCATCCTCCCTGCCAAGTACCCTGGCCGTTTTACTCATCAGTTTGCTCGACCATGCAAAAAAGGCCGTCGATATCAGGTGCTGGTCGGTGTAAGCACCGGGATAGGCAGGGCTGTCGGATGAAAATGAAAGCCAGTCACCAAAGGTGAAATCCGCATCCCAGATGTACCTATTTTCTGTGGTAGCTGCGCGTGTGTCCATATAATCCACCCAGGCTTTCATACTTTCGTACTGGTCTTCCAGAATCCGGGTATCTCCGAACGACTGATACAATGTCCAGGGCACAATCACTCCGGCATCGCCCCAGCCTGCGGCGCCAAAACCTTCCAATACATCGGGCACCACAAACGGAATGCTGCCTTCTTCGTTCTGATCGGCTTCAAGGTCGGCAAGCCATTTGGTGAGAAATGCATTGGTATTCATGTTCAGATTGGCCGTTTCGGCAAACACCTGGATATCACCGGTCCAGCCCATCCGTTCGTCGCGCTGGGGGCAGTCTGTGGGAATGTCCAGAAAATTCCCTTTTTGTCCCCACACAATGTTGTGCTGAAGCTGATTAACCAGCTCATTGGAACTTTGGAAATGTCCGGTCGGCTCCATGTCCGAATGAAGCACCACTCCGGTTATGGCATCGGGTGTGAGTTCTCCCGGAAATCCCTCTATGGCAACGTACCGGAATCCCTGAAAGGTAAAGCGGGGCTCCCATATCTCAACACCGTCTCCCTTCAGGATATAAATATTTTCCTGATCGGCTGAGCGCAGGTTATCGGTGTAGAAATTCCCATATCTGTCAAGAGTTTCGGCATGGCGCAGGGTAACTTTTGTGCCTTCTTCGCCTTCCACCTTCAGGCGAATCCAGCCGATCATATTCTGTCCCATGTCGAGAACGGTATCACCTTCGGGCGTTTCAAAAATTTCGATCGGTTTCATCTCCTGGATTTTTTTAACCGGCTGCACCTGCTGGCCGATCAAATGTGCTTTTCCATGATCTGCCGTTTGGACCCCCGTCCAATCCCCATCATCAAATCCCGGCTGTGACCATCCCGGCATCTCTTTCCGGGCATCGTAGAATTCGCCATTGTAGATGTCGGAATACAAAATCGGGCCGGTTGCAGATTTCCAGTATTCATCGGATGTGATTCGCTCGGTGCTTCCGTCACTGTAGGTGATTTCGAGCTGCATCAAAAGAGCGAGTGCATCTCCATAATAATTTCGCTGATCGGCCCAGCCGATGAAACCCCGGAACCAGCCGTCGCCAAGCATCACTCCAACAGCATTTTCGCCCTCTGAAAGGAAATCGGATACATCATAGGTTTGATATTGCAGCCGGTTGTGGTAGCTGGTCCAGCCGGGAGTTAAAATCTGATCTCCAACCCGCTCTCCGTTGATCTCCATCTCATACACCCCATGGCTGGTCACATATGCTCTTGCATGTACAACTTCACCGTTTAAACTGAATTCTCTTCTCAGAAAAGGTGCAGGCGGCGGTGTTTCCACATCTTCTTCAAGATCCGGTTCAATCCAGGCTGCATGCCAGTTCTCCCCGCTCAGCAACCCTGTTTCCCAGTAGGCTGTGTCACTCCAGCCTGATTCATTTCCATGATTGCCCCATACTTTCACCCGCCAGAAATACCGCATTCCCGGCTGCAGTTCAGGACCGCTGTACACTTTGTGAGCCGATTGGCCGGTTTGAACCCTTCCGGTATCGTGAATTAAATTTGCGGATTCATCAAAATTCCCATCACCTTTGGAAACCTGCAGCCGGTAAGCCTCCTGCATGGTGTTTCTTTCATCACTTTGAAGAACCCACCCAAAACGCGGGGCCGTCACATTAATCCCGACCGGATTGACCCTGTACTCTGTTGTAAGATGATCTGCCTGAAGTGCCTGTGCCTGTATAACCTCCGTCGCTGAAATTAGAACGAGCAATCCAATCAGCAGTACTGACCTTAGCTTTCCCATAGTTCCCTGATTTTAAATTTAGATTCTGAAGCCCCTGTAATCTATTTTAATGTGAGTTCGATATAAATTTAAGGACTCGTCAGTTTGAGCGCAGTTTCGACCGCTTTTTGGTCGGAACGAAGTCGAAAACTCCATATTTCGACTTCATTCCGTTGGAAATGCACCATCGGAATTGCGCTCTTGACGTATTCAACCAATTATCATCATTCTTATCTCGAACTCAGGTTATTTTATAAAAATTCTTCGATGCTTCCTATCTACTAAGAGGGGTTGTGTGGAGTGATCTACTCATTATTCAGAGGATGCTATTGTATCATTAACATTGATACGTCATGATTTTTATTCCCATTGGATCACTTCTTTTTCAACACCTTCATAAATTTCATCAATTTGGCTTTGCATATTGATGGTGTGTGCCAGTGCAGTAACTACGCGGCAGTAGTGCTGAATTTCGTCATTACTCAGGTGACGTTCCCTTCGGTCGTACAACCATTTGTCCAGCACCTGATAGCCGCCAATCTGATATTCCCACACCCCTTCGGGAATTCCTTCAAAATACTGCATCTCCTCGTTGATGTAGACCCGCTGCTCATCTGCTTTGTAATTTCGCCCGGTGCTTTTGGTCTTTGCAACTACATTGCTCCCCCGTCCCTGAAATTTGGCAACCGGCTGATGTAATGCAGGTGCATTCATTAAATGAAGGTCTGCAAGTTCCCGGCCCAATTCTGCCAGTTCCTCAAACATTTCAGAATTTTTTGTGAAAGGTATTCTCGGAAAATCGCTCTTCAGAAACTCGGCATATGTTTGCCGGTATGCAGGTGCAAAAAGAACGGCATATGTATAATGGAGAATCTGTTCCGGGGTGGGGCGGAATTTATAGGTTTTCTCAAGCAGTACATAAAACTCTTTATTGATATTTGGTTTTTTGTCATCATACTCAACCTCTTCCTCAAAAACCATCATCATGGTTCCATAGCCTTTTTTATTTTTGGCAGTATTGCGATTATTTTCATTATAAAGGTAAAGAGGCGCTTGCTGAATAATTCCCTTACTGCTTAAAAATGTTCTGTTATCGACAATATTTTCTGAAATAAGAGCATGTGTATAATCCTCATTTAAAGAAACTTGTCTCATTGTACACAATGAAAGATTATCATTTTTAATCATGTGTTGCATCACTTCACCCCGGTCTCTTTCTATCAAAAGGTGGTGATAAAGAATCTTCCTTTTATCAAAAGGGCGGTATAGAATTTCAGTTACATAGTCCTTCCAGTTTTCAACTGCCTGAAATTGTTTTCGCGCTTCAGACAGGTTCCAGGTACCGGTACTTTTCAGTTCAAGCAGTTGCGAAACCTGTTCATCTGTATATCTTCTGTTGCGGAATGTGTTAATTCTTTGAATCAGTTTTTCCCGCTCGAAATCGATTACAAACGGATCCCTCGATGTAACGATCCCCACAGAATTAACCGGAAACAGGTCATTGACCGATATGTAGGTTTGATAGATTTTATTCAGGTCGTAATCCTGTTTTTTATAAAAATAGAATGGCCTTTGCGGTTTAATCTCCTCCCAGGAAGTATTTCCGGCCTGATGGCTTTCCAGCCACGAATACTTTTCATTACGACGCCCATATAAATCACCACGGTAAACCCGATGGGTATTGCCATTTTTCTTTTTCATTAAAGCGATGGAAACTCCAGCCCGGATATCGAATACATTTTCATCTTTGGAGCCGTCCGGAGCTGTTTCTTTTTTCAGGGTGTTCCCATGAAGGTCAAGTAGTCGAATCTCATCAAAACTATTCATGAGAGATTCACGCATTCCTCTGAATGTAGGATTGTCGAGATAGCTGTGATTTGTGATGACGCCCACAATACCACTGCCATTCTGATCCATTTTCCACTGAGCAAAACGGATGAATTTCACATAATCGTCCTGAAGCCATTTCGGATTGCGCTCACCCAGTGGTTCTCCGTCTACGGTGTAGTATCCGTCATCCTCATGTCCGTTGGTTTTGTAGCCTTGTTTCAGGAGTTCGTCAATCCACGGACTGTTATTGGCCGAATGGCCCGAATAGGGCGGATTACCCAAAATCACCAGAACCGGTTCTTCTTTTTTGATTTTTCCGGCGGCTTTACTCTCATCGCTCAGGCTGGCCATTCCGGGAAGTTCGGTCTGCTCAAGGTCTTCCATTTCGAGAGTGTTGGTGAGATATAGTTGAAACCGTTCATCATCCTGCATCGCATAACCGAGCTCTTCCAGGATAAAACCCATTTTGAGATGCCCGATGGCATAGGGAGCCATCATCAATTCAAAAGCGTAAAAATGTTCCAGCAGATGATCTTTAATCAGCTCGTTCACTCCGCCTTCGCCGTAGGTTTCAACATATTCGTTAACAGCCACTTTTATGGCTTCTGCAATGAATGTAAGGGTTCCCGCGGCAGGATCGAGCACGGTGACAGAGTTGTCGGCCAGGCCCATCGGTTTTCCAAAATCTTCTTTTAAAACCTGATGAACTGAACGAACGATGTATCCAACCACCGGTTCTGGTGTGTAGTAAACGCCGCGCCGTTCACGAAGTTCAGGATTGTATTCACTCAGAAACGTTTCATAAAAATGGATGATAGGGTCGGCTCCTTTTCCTTCATCAAAATAGCGTTTCAAAATATTGTTGATGTCGGCAGCATTCAAAATCTCAGCAATATCGTCTACAATCCATCGGATGTTTTCAGGCAACTGACCGTATGAGATGAACTGAAAAACTTCTTTCAGAATACCAATGGTGGAGGGGATAAACTCAACCGCATTTCTACGGGTAAAAGTTTCATTTGCTCGGGTTCGGGCAGCAAACAAGCCATAGGCTACGGTTTGTGCATACAGATCGGCAAATTCATTTTTTGAAAGCCCGGCAATCAGATGCTGCTGAAATGCTTTGTAAAAGCCGGTGAGATTTCTGTTCTTTTCCTGAATCAGCTCCTTTTCAATAATATGTTCGAGAAATCGAGTGCGCTTTGCCAGTTCTTTGGCAAGAGAAGAAGCCCGCAGAGAGCGGGGCACAGAGTGAGAAAAAAACAGTTCAATCAACTGTAAAAATTCCTCCACATTTTCGAGCGGAGGTTTTTCACCCAGCTTAGTTGCCACAAACGGCCTGCCAATATTCACTTTGTCAACGAGATCACCATCTTTATAGAGCCGGAACTCAAAAAAATCGGTCAGAATTACGTTGGGAAAAGTGGAACGATAACGCTGCAATTGTTCGGTTTCGGCGATGTTGTCGAGATTTTCACCGGGAAGTTTGGCTTCAATGTACCCGGTGATGGAGTGGCTGCCATCCCATACCCGAAAATCGGGATTGCCTGCCTCGGTGGGCTTGGGGAGTATAGTTAAATCAGCTTTTGGCTGATTAAGTTGTTCAGCCACAGATTTGATTAAAGTTTCAAGAGCCGGATAGAATGTCTCCTCACGAGCATCTCCCTTTTTGATGATCTCCGTAATACGATCCATGTAAGTATCAAGCAGCTCCATATTCCCCAATTTTGCGTATTGAAAATATCCGAAGATTACAGAAATCAAAATGTTCCTGCAAATTCTAAAAACTTTAAAAAATTCACATTTTTCGGTGATGAGTTAAGACCAAAAACAATTCATTCAAGTAAAATCTCAAACTCCCACTTCCCCGGTTCATCGATTACCGTACGGATTAAAATGTTACCCTTGGAATCAGCCGATGCTGTATTGCCTGATTCTTCATTAATCCGAACTTCTGCAAATGTATCAGGCTGCTGATTTTTAAGCACCCACTGAACCTGAACCGTCTCTTCGTGTTCTATCGTACCGCTTGTAAATATTTCACCATCGGGATTCCACTCTTCCACCAGAATCCGGGCATCATCGGTTGATCTCACATAAAAATTCCTTGCCCTCTCCACTTCGAATGGAAAAGCCTCATAAAGATAGGTCCCATCCGGTTTGATGAGGGTTGGAATGCCGGGATAGATTCCGTCAAATTTACCGGCCAGCACCACACGCTCTCCGCCATGATAGAGCCAGGAGGGAATGTTGTTTTCGTACGTATTCCTCGCCTGGTAATAGCCCGGAAGGTATTTTCTGTCCTGAATGTGGCCGTGTTCATTAGTTAAAAAAGAGAGGTAAGTCAGCCCGGCCTGGTACCAGTCGTCCAGTCCAACATTTGGCGGCCACCATTCCCGCGTGAATGCACCAAAATGGATGCCGTCTTTTGACGTGGCTGAACTGAAACCAAGCCCCGTATTTGTTGCATATACAACAAACTCTTCATTGCCTGCATCATAATAGGCGGCCACATGCATATGCCACCGGAGGCCGCCGAAATGGATGGTATTTTGCAGCTCCCAGTTTAGCCCGTCATCTGATGTTAGCACGGATATATCATCATATCTTGGGCCGAGTGAATAGAGGTAGTAGGTTCCGTCCACATAGATCACCACGGGATCTTTTGTAACCATCTGATCAAGCGGAATCACTTCCTCGTGATTTTCCCAATTGATTCCATCTTCACTGGTGGCATGCACGGTGAGCCAGTCACCATCACCTTCTACGGTGTACCACGCTCGGTATTGGCCATCAATTTTCAGGACTGAAATTTTTTCGTTGCTCGCATATCTTTCATGGACTTGAAACACGGGATTGTTCTCATATTTATCCCAGTTCAAACCATCGGTGCTGGTGGCAAATCCGTAACCGATTCCGCGCCGGACATTATCACGCATGCGGTACCAGATTTTATAGGTGCCGTCTTCGGTTTTCATCACTGACTGCGCACCCACCCAGTTTCCTTCTTCCTGGGTAATTTCCGGGGTTCGGGGCAGTACAACGAAATGGGGAGATCGTGTCCACTCTCCCGATCTCACATAATAAGGCCCTGATTCAATGCTTAGATCATCGAACGTGAGAATGGTTTCACTCTCTTCCCCGGTTTGCACATAAAAACCGATTGCATGGGGTTCGATCACTGTTTTATCCCGGGCTGTGGCAACCAAATCACCACTTTCAATATGCATAATCGAGGCTTTTAAATTTCGATCCAAATCCCACTCCAGCTTCAGCCGGTATATTTCTTCCGGCACAATCTCTTCCTCGAAATTAAATCCAATTCTAAAATCAGCCGCATCACTTTGCAGCAATCCGCCGCCAGAGTGAATCTGAATGCCCGATACATGGTCGTAATCCTCCATCAGATAAAAACCGGCTCGCCAGTCGGTGGTATCCGCCTCAGTCCTGAAGTCAACGGTGGCTGTCATCGGGCGTGCCAGGTAAAATGCATTGCTGACCATCACCCATTCGTGATTCTCTTCACCGCCATGCCATTCAAGGGAGTAATTTCCATTGATGGGATTCCGGTCACTCACTCTAAACCGCGGGCGGATAAATTCCGATGAATCTCCAACATATCTTGGCCGGAAATTGCGCCAGTCGCCGGTTTCAAAGCCATCCCGGTTTTCGGGTGTGATGTCGGCATTCTGGGAATAGCTTATTTGAGGAATTGAGAAAAAAGATACAATAAAAAAAGCAAGAAGCGAGAATAGCGTGATATTGGCAGAAATAGATCGAGCAGTCATAAAATCTATTTTGGTTGAGTTCCCGGTACTGTTAGTCAGAACTCAATCTCTCAAATCCGCGGATTGAATCAAAATGAAAGCGATATATTTTGCGTGAGTTTGAAATAAAGTCGTTGAAATAAGTATCCAAAAGGGCACACAACGAGATAATGAATGTTCGATTCCGTCATGCCGGACTTGATGCGGCATCTCCTGCTTAAATCAAAGATAGGAGATCACGTATCAGGCCTGCCTGCGCTGCCGCCTGCCTGCCAAAGTCTTGTACGGCGGACAGGCTTCGGAAGGCAGGTACGGGATGACGCCCTTTTTGGACAGCCTCAGGCTCATTTTTTATTTCTTATGTCGAACTGACGTTAATTAATCGATTGAAAAGAGGCCTTGGAGGCTCTTTCTCAGTGCATAATCACCCTTTCATGAGGCGTTCGGCCAAAGCCTGGCGAATGGTACGGTGCATCCTGAACGGGCCGCGAACCATAATTACGTTTCCTTTTGCTTTTCTCCCGATTCGTTCTGCAAGCGATCCGAATAGAATTCTTTCCATGGCGCTTGTTGTGGACATTCCAACACAAACTGTATCGTATTTATTGACTGCTTCTATGATGGCGGGTTTCAGATTATCGGTCACGAATACCTTGACATCATAAGAGCCCGGCTCAAGCCCGGCTTCGCGTGCTACTTTTTTTACTGCTTGCCTGCCGGCTTTTTCCGGGTCTGTTTCACTGTCAGACGAAGGGCGCTGAACATTTAACAAAGTTGGTTTTTTATTTTCCAGCCTTGCAAATTCGAATGCCCGGCGGGCAGCTACAGGTGAGTGAGGACCCGGCCCAGCCAGTGCAACTATACTGCCGATGGAAGCTTGTTTTATGTGGGCAAGAGTCACTTCGCAAGGTGCCATCTTTAAAATCGGGTCGAGTGTAGAGCCAAGTATATGTTCGCGCCTGCTGCGTTTTCCGCGCCAACCCAGAAGCACATGATCTGCATTTTCTTCCTTCAAAACAGAGAGCAGGATTTTTGCAACATTCCGCCCAAGAATTGCCCGGGTACGAATATTTACATCGAGATCCATTGCGGATTCTTTGGCATTCAGGAGCAGTTTGCGCTGGCGTTCAATGCGTTCTTCCTCAAATAAGATTTTCTGTTCCAGGGAAGTTTGCATCGGTATTTCCATCACGTTCACCGCTACAATTTCAGGATCTTCTTTTGCGTGTAAACTTCCGCTTGCCGCAGCCAGCCGCAATAACTCCGGCTGAGTATCAGGGTTTGCCAAAGGAACAATAATACGGTAAGCTTTTGTTGTTTCAACCGGTTCGACTGCGGTGTGGGCTATTGCCTCACCCACAAGGCTTACCTTATCCACATGCCTGGTTACGTAAAACAGGTACCAAAGCACACCGAATATCACAAAAAGCAAACTGAGGACAATCTCCATTGTAGCCATGAAAGCTATCAGGCCAAATGATAGCACTGCCCCCAAAATGGGTACAACAGGATAGAAGGGAACTCTAAATGCCGGTTTGTACTCTGTGGTCTGAGATTGCCTGTACACGATTAAACCGATGTTAAGCAGCCCGTAGACTATCAGGTGCAGCACGCTGCCCGCCTTTGCGAGTACTTCAATGTCTCCAACCAATACAAACAAAACAATAAGTGCACCGGTCAGGCCAATGGAACGGTAGGGAGTGAAAAACTTTCTGTGAATCTGGTTTAACCAGTCTGTGATGATGTGATCGCGCCCCATTGCAAAACAAATTCTGGAAGAAGCAAGAATGGATGCATTTGCCGATGATGCCGTTGCCAGGAGCCCTCCGAGAGTTAGCAAAATGAGGCCCGGCCAGCCAAGCATGGTTTCTGCCACAAGTGCCACAGCCCGCTCACCATATCCAACAACCGTCTCATAGGGTTCCACACCCATAATCACAAACATCACAAGAGCATACAAAACAATCACAAACAGAAGGCTGCCAATAACAGCAATCGGCAGATTCCGGTTGGGATTTTTCAGCTCCTCAGCTACTGTATTGATTTCAGCAAAGCCGAGGTAGGTTACAAAAATCAGGCCTGCCGCTGGCAGGACAGCAAACCATCCCCCGGTTTCTTCGGGAGCCAGCGGCTGAAGATTATCCAGGTTTACATGGAACAGGCCCACAAAGCTGAAAATGGCCAGTATTCCCACCAGTATAACCACAATGATGATTTGAAGCCTGCCAGTCTCCTTGGTTCCGTAATAGTTAACCCCTATAAAAATGATTGCGGCAATCAATGCGCCAACCTGAGAGGCTGAAAGAAAAAAAAGATCAGGCACAGGAAATAAGATCGTCAGATAGCTCCCAAACCCGATCATATAAAAGGCGGTGGCAAAAATGAGTCCGAGCCAGTTGCCCCAGCCTGCTACTGACCCAAAAAGCGGCCCCAGCGAATCGTTTATATAATAATAAGCACCGCCTGATTTTGGCATCGCCGTGCCGGAGTTCGCTGATTGACAGTGCTGTAAACAGGGCGATAAACCCCGCTACTACAAACGCGATGCCTGCAGCAGGGCCGGTGCTGGCGGCTGCCACAGCTGGAAGCACAAATATTCCAGCGCCGATCATGGTTCCCACACCAATAGTCAGTGCGGCAGTCAGGTTCAGATCCTTGGCTAACTCTCTCTGCCGGTTACTCATAGAAGCTTTTTATTCTGTTTGAGGTGGACATCCAATTAATTGAATTAATTTAACATAACCGGCAGTCACCTGTAATATATTAAGATATGACTCTATTAAATCAATCCTCTTTGTATGTTTCAATATTTGAAATCAGTACAATAACTGTTTATCGCAGGATAGCCGTCACATTTGGAAAAACTACATTCTCTTTATAACAAATTCAAGAAGATTAGGTTGATGAGTAAATTCGAAATTTCCAATTAACGCTTTATAAATCAATTAAAATCATAGAGATTTCTATTCAGAAAGTGGAAAATCATTTTAAAAAAATGGGGTATATCTTTGTGGCATAGCCATTCCTTTGGAGCATCAAAAAAGCATAAGTGGCACCCGTAAATACAAAGTGCTATTGAAGCGGAAGATTCTAATGATACTTCAACTATTTTTTTTATATCGAAATGATGTTAAACATAATAAATTCAATATTATATGTTTAACAATATTATTTACAGTTATAAAAAGTTATAGTATGATATTGAATTCTGTTAGTCATTACAATTTGTTCAGATGTTATGATATTTAGTTTAATGTTAAACTATTATTCCTTATCTTTAGTCTGGTTAAAAGAAAATTTGTGCCACTTCGAATCACAACCCAGAATCAATCATACATTTTTATGCCATCACCAATAAAGGGCATCCACCACATCACCGCGGTTTCCGGCCCGCCGAAGGAGAACTACGATTTTTACACAAAGGTGCTCGGCCTGAGGTTCACCAAGAAGACTGTAAATTTTGATGACCCGTTTACCTACCATTTATATTATGGAAATTATGAGGCCACCCCGGGCAGCTCCATCACGTTTTTCCCGTGGCAGGGGGTGGTGCAGGGCAGCCCCAACACCGGCGAAACTACTGTGACGGCTTATGCTGTGCCCAAGGGAAGCATTGAATTCTGGAAAGGGCATTTGAAAAAACATGAAGTGGAAATTCTTTCAGAAGAATCGGTATTTGATGACACCCGACTGCTTTTTAAAGATGTGGAAGGAATGAAAAATGAGCTGGTTGAGAGTGATGGTATCGATAAAGTGAAACCAAACCCTGCCGATAGGATTGATGAATCGGCTGCCATTCGCGGTTTTTACGGAGCCACCCTCTCATTGAATGACACCGGTCGCACAGCCGAACTGCTGTCGGAATTTGGCTGGAAAAAGTCTGCCGAAACAGAAGACACACTGCGGTATACTATCGACACAGATAATAACCTCGGCACAACTGTTGACCTGGAACAAGAACCCGGGCTCAGCGGCAGGTTCGGGAGAGGCTCGATCCACCATATCGCTTTTCGGGTACCGGATGATGAAACACAACTGGATTGGCGGGAAAAACTGCAGGAAATGGGCTTTCAGCCAACACCCGTTCAAAACCGGATGTATTTCCGGTCTATCTACTTCCGTGAGCCGGGCGGTGTGCTTTTTGAAATTGCTACAGACATCCCCGGTTTCACACACGACGAACCACTGGAAAGCCTGGGCAGTGAACTAAAACTGCCGCCCTGGCATGAGAAACACCGGGATGAAATTGAACGAAAACTGCCGGATTTGTGATTTTTATGCTGATGGGATTTTAGCTGGTCGCAAGCGCCTGTACTGAGCGGAGTCGAAGTATCCTGCTTGTGCCGTTGTTCAACTGTCGTATCAACAATAGAATGCCGGGAATATGAGACTTCCGAAGTCTGCAACAACACTAACAAAAGTTTTGAAAGATCTAATTAGACAAAGTTTTATTTAAACCTGAAAAGACTTCGGAAGTCTTTCCCAACCTGCTAACTTACATATTGAAATAATAGTACAAACTTTGATCCCGAACGCTGCGAGGACCTTCGGACGCTCGCAGGTTCTTAAAAATAGAATCATCCTAAACATTCAAAAACAGACCATGTTCAGAGCCAATTTAGAAAACCCGTTTCAGGGGCCGCATCAAAATAGTAAAACGGTAACAGCCGGGGCAGATCCAGCAGGCGCTAAGGCCGCCATGATCCTGGTTCACGGGCGGGGCGCCTCGGCCGAAAGTATTTTAACGCTCGCCAACGAGTTTGAAAATACCGAAGGCATGCACTTTGCCGCACCCCAGGCAACCAAGTTCGCGTGGTATCCCTACTCATTTTTATCACCAACAGAGCAAAACGAGCCGGGGCTCTCTTCCGGCCTTCAGGCTATTTTTGATATCATCACAGACCTTGAAAAGCAGGGCATCCCAAAAGAGAAAATCATTCTGCTTGGATTTTCGCAGGGTGGCTGCCTTGTATCAGAATTTATGGCGAGGCATCCTGCACGGTATGGCGGCCTTGCAGCGCTGAGCGGTGGACTGATCGGAGATACTGTTTCAGCAGAAAACTATTCAGGATCGCTGGAGAACACCCCCTGTTTTCTCGGCTGCTCTGATGTGGACCCGCACATTCCCGTTGAACGGGTTCATCAAACCGAGGAAGTTCTGGAGAAACTTGGCGCCGATATCACCAAAAAAATCTATTCCGGAATGGGGCACACCGTAAATGCAGATGAGATAATGGAAGTCAATAAATTGATCGATACAGTGATATCAAGCAATTGATTTATTATTTTGGATAATCGAAAATTCAAACCTTTACATTTTTAGATGCAAACAGTAGAAGAAACAATTTGGGAAGTTGTTTATGCAATTTTGCCGATTACCATCCTGGTGCTGATTCTTCAGTACACACTAATCTGGCTTCCTTTCGAATCCGTCTTGCAGTTTCTTGTTGGTGTTCTATTTGTTTCTGTTGGATTTGCACTCTTTTTAATCGGGGTGCATATCGGGCTTCTGCCTGTGGGCGAAATGATCGGGTCGGCGCTCCCAAACACCGGTAAAGTATGGATGATTCTGCTTTTCAGCTTCGTTCTGGGTTTTGCAGTAACCGTTGCCGAGCCGGATGTACACGTTCTTGCCGGTTATGTAGACCAGGTTTCTGACGGTGCCATCGGCAAATGGACGCTCATTATCCCTGTGGCTATTGGCCTTGGAATTTTTGTTGCCCTCTCAATGGCGCGTGTTATTCTGAAAGTCTCCATCAAATGGATTTTGATTGCCGGCTACATTGTTGTATTTGCCCTGGCATTGTCACCCTGGATTCCGGATGAGTTTGTTCCCATTTCTTTCGACGCCGGCGGGGTTACAACCGGCCCTATGGCCGTGCCATTCATTTTGGCTTTTGGCGTGGGTGTGGCTTCTGTTCTTCGCAGTGATGACAAATCAGCCGATGGGTTTGGACTGGTTGCACTGGCATCTATAGGCCCCTTAATTGCAGTATTACTTTTAGGAATTTTTCTCGGATAAAGCATGGATGTAAAGATTTTTTACGGTTTCGGAGATGTTCTTTTTGAAGTATCAATGGCGCTGATTCCCTTGATGCTGTTTTTCTTTTTCTTCCAGGTTTTTATGCTAAAACTTCCCTGGAAAAAGGTAAAAGACATTATGGTTGGCATGGTATTGACATTCGTCGGACTTGCATTTTTCCTTCAAGGAGTGCATGTTGGGTTTTTGCCGGTAGGAAGAGAAATCGGTGATATTGTCGGCGATTGGGATTACCAGTGGATTTTAATACCGGTTGGCTTTTTGCTTGGGTTTGTGGCTACATTTGCCGAACCGGCTGTACGGGTATTAAATGCCGAGGTTGACAAGGTTACAAGCGGCTACATCCCATCCAGACTGATGCTTTATACGTTATCCATTGGAGTTGCAATTTCCATTGCACTGGCAATGGCAAGAATTATTTACGGCATCCCGTTGTGGTATTTTATCGGGCCGGGATATTTCCTGGCACTCTCCATGGCCATTTTTTCAACGGAAACGTTTACATCCATCGCTTTTGATGCAGGAGGCGTGGCAACCGGACCTATGACGGTGACTTTTATTCTTGCTATAGCACTTGGTTTTGCTGAGACGTTAGAAGGAAGAGATCCGCTGCTTGACGGCTTCGGGATGATTGCACTTGTAGCCCTGGCCCCGATTTTGACCGTTTTGACACTCGGTTTACTTTTTAAATACAAAGAATCCAGATCAGATGATTAAAAAAGTTGGAGACGAGTTTAAACTCATTTTTATCATAGTAAAGAAAAAACTCTCACGGACGGTCATTAAAGCCGTGAAAAAAGGAGGTGCTGAAGGTGGCACGGTCATGCAGGGCCGCGGCACCAGCAAAAAAGACACCGGTTCCATTTTTGGAGTGAAAGTTGAATCGGAAAAAGCAGTTGTACTTTGTCTTGTTCCGAATTCCAAAGTTGAATCGGTCATATCAAAAGTGAGAGAATCAGCCAATCTTGACGAACCGGGAACGGGCATCGCGTTTGTTGTGAACAGCAAAAGCATTTGCGGAATTGCCCACCTTTTAAACAACGATTTTAATCTATAATACCATGAGTAAATACCAGGATATCGACTTCGAACTGATTGTAACCATCGTTAATAAAGGCCACTGCGGAACCGTGCTCGATGCATCCCTTGAAGCCGGGGCCGAAGGTGGCACCATTATTACAGGCCGTGGATCGGGAATTCACGAAAAAGCAAAACTTTTCTCTTTTGCCATTGAACCGGAAAAAGATATTATCCTTACACTTGTGCCCCACGATCGTACCGAAAAAGTGCTCGAAGCTATTGTAAAAGCAACCAAACTGAATGAGCCCGGATACGGAATTGCTTTTGTTATTGATGTGGAAAAAGCCACAGGCATCAATCACCTGATTGAGTAAACGGAATGGAGAAACCTATCCTGATTTACGCCTACGACCCGCTCTGTGGCTGGTGTTTCGGATTTCATCCGGTGATTGATAAACTGGCCACCAGGTTCAAAGAAAACCTGCACATCCACGTAGTGCCCGGCGGACTTGCCATTGATGAAAATGCACAGGCCATCGGAGAAGGATACAGCTACATCCGCGGAGCCATCCCGCAGGTGGAAAAAACAACCGGTGTGGAATTTGGTGAAAATTTCAAACTGCTTGCGGAAGAAGGAAGCTATCTCTACGATTCGGAGCCGTCCTGCATTGCTCAAACCACTATCAACGAACTGCTGCCGGAAAAATCTCTCGATTTTGCCGGAAGGTTGCAGCATGCACTGTTTACAGACGGAGAAAATCTAAACGACATTGACACATTTACCGGTTTGATTGAAGATTACACGATCACCCCCGATCAGTTCAAAAAAACCTATCAGGATGAGAAAACGGCCCAAAAAACCCACGAACATTTTGACTGGTGCAAAAAAACGGGCGCCAGTGCATTCCCCGCCCTAATGCTGCAAATTGGCGATGAAACCGGGTTAATCTCACGCGGATACCGCCCGTACGATACCATCGAATCCCACCTGCACCACATCATCCGAAATATTGAGAAAATATCATCATGAAAATTTTTATCCTCGCATTTCTTTTTCTGTTTTTATCTGTTGATCTGACAGCCCAAAACAACAACTTCATCCTGCATGAAGGCGAACTGGATGGAGCTCCCTACAAGGTTTTAACCCCTGTTGACTGGCAGGGCGGCTACGTGTTTTTCCACGTACACGGCTGGCGCCCTGATGACGCCCCTCACAAAGCCGACATCAACCCTGATGACCCGTTCTATCAGAAAATTCTTGAGGAAGGCTGGGCCATTGGCAGAACAGCTTTTTTGGAAAACGGCGTTGATCATGATGCACACACCGCGGCATTGTACGATTTGAAAAAATTTATTCACGAAGAAATCGGCACGGTTGAACGGCTGATCCTGGAAGGAGAATCCACAGCCGGAACGCTCGTATTGCGCATTGCCGAGCAAAATCCGGATCTCGCTGACGGGGTGATTGCCAAAGGCGCCTTCGTAAACCTGGAAGATGAAACCCATGACTCCTACCTTGAGGCCGGCCCATCCATTCCCGCCATTTTGATGAGCAACCTCACCGAGCTGGACGGCCCGGTTGCCTACACAGCCAGGGCAGAAAATTCGGATGTGGTTCCGGCTCTTCGTCCGCTGCTGAGGCCGGGCCATGTAAACGTAAACTGGAAAGAGCGATATGGCGCACTGAAAGCGATGCAGGCCTGGCTGGATGAAGGAACCATCAGCCCCGTGAGTGAGGGAACCCGGTATCTGCCCGAACGCGAAACCGGGACGATCATTGAAGATTATTCAATAAAAAACCGGGTTATTGACATCAACCCATTTTATGGAAATGCATTTCTTGGTTTTCATCCTGATGAGTTTGAAGAGTTCGGCATTGAGCAGGGAGATTATTTTCTGGCCAAAATCCACGGACAATTCCGAAAAGTTTTCTATGGGCAATCCTATGGAGATGTTCCCCTGGGAGAGTGGGTTGCCTTCCCCACGGCGAGTGATACCATCATGCTGGTCAGAAATCATAAGCATGCTGTTAATACTGCGGGAATCGAAATAGATGACTCCGTGTCAATTTTTAAATTAAAAAGTGATCAGTGATGGCATATATCAAAACAACTGATCCGGAAAATGCAGACGGGGAATAGAAAAACTTTTTTAATTGCGGGAATTCCAATTTTTTCAAGTCACCTTTAGTGGACACAAACGAGACGTTTGCGCCATTTTTTAGCTCAGTACAGGCTGTCTGCTTCATTTGTGTTCCCCCTCGTCTGACGATTGCAGTTTTCGTCTGACGAGTTTATGGACCACACATCGGCTGTTCGGACCAAACCTCCGGCTCCCTTCCTATCCCGACTGAAATGCGTCGGGACAAGAAGGGAGTGACTTTTTTTAAAGGGATTTCCAATGAAAAAAAATTATGGAATTCACAGATTAAAACTGCAAAGTCCCACCAACTACTGAGGGCACAAACGAGATACTTCGGCTCCGCTCAGTACAGGCTGTTTGCGCCATTTTTTTTAGGATTGCGCTATTTGATTTCGAAATTTGAAGGACTTTATTCAGAAACCTGTTCAAGCAGTACCTCAACCGCACGTTCAAGCTGCTGATCCACACCCCGGTCGATATAGCCCGGCTCATTTCTCACTTTGATGATCGGTTCGGTTTGATTGTTTTCCATCCATTCGTCCGACATATTTCTCGCACTGATCGGCACTACGCCCCAGCGTGTTCCGTCGGGCAGAAGTTCCCATCCGCCATAACTGCACGTGCCCGGCACCGGCATCCCGACGGTTTTCCCAATTTCGAGCTCGGTGTATGCGCTGGCGTAGCAGTGTCCGTCAGAATATTGTGCTTCTCCAATCAGGCTCAGTGTCGGCCGGGTCCATCGTGAGGTCGGTTCGCCGCCTACATCCCTGTCTGCCGTGGCGTAGGTGTTAAATTCCACGCCGGTAAAAAACATCGCCAGGTCGGCAACCAAATCTCCGCCGCCGTTAAAACGGGTATCCACAATTATTCCCTCCCGGTCGTGATATTTCCCAAGCATATCCTGAATCACATTTCGGAACGGCCCGTCTCCCATTCCCGGGATGTGGACGTAACCCAGCCTGCCGTCACTCAGCTCATCCACTTCACGCTCGTTGATTCGCACAAACCGCCGATAGAGCAGGCTTCGCTCCTGAGCGAGTGTGATTGGCTTCATCCTGATCTGCTGACGGTTGTTTCCATCGGCATCCGTCAGCTCCAGCAATACAAACTTGTCGGCTTTCCGGTTCAGGTAACTTGCAACATCGCGATCGGGAGTTACGGTTTCTCCATCGATACTGACAATGATCATCCCCGGCTCAATATCAAAAGCCGCTTTATCCAGCGGGCCGCCTTCAATGACTTCAACTATCCGGATGCCGTCTCCGGTGTGTTCGTAATCTTTGAAAATTCCGAGAGAAGCTGTTTGATCGGGATTATCAATGCTGCGACTGTAACGTGCACCTGCATGAGACACATTCAGCTCGCCCAGCATCTCGGAAAGCATCTCGGCAAACTCGTAGGAGTTCCCGATGTGCGGAAGATATTTTTTGTACTCTTCATAGAGCATATCCCACTCATTGCCGTGAAAGGTTGGCTCGTAAAAAACATTTTTAGTTCGGATGTAGACATGCTCAAACAGATGTTCGCGTTCTTTTTCCTCATCATATTTCATTTCACCGGCAATTCTGACCGGTGTGGCACTACCTCCTGAAGGATTCAGTTTTTGAATTGTACCCCGGCTAAGCAGGTAGAGATTTTCTATCTCCTTATCCCATGAAAGGCTCCCGGGCCCGGTATTCAGCGTGATAGCCATACTGGTTTCGCGAGTTCGCAGATTGGTCTGCCAGAGATTGTAATTTTCTTCAAATCGCGCCAGGTAGTAGAGCGTCTCACCATCTTTCGAAAGAACCGCATCACTCAGCGTGCTGGAGTGAATGGTCAGCCGGGCTTTCCGGTCTTTCATACCGTCGCGGTCAAATTCAATCAGCTCATTCTCATCATTATTGTCATTATCATCGCCATTTTCATCATATTCCTGGGCCTCTTCAATGGCCTGCATCAGCTTATAATCTTCTTCGCTCAGATTAAATTTGTCCCACTCCTCCTGCGAGAAAAACATAGCATAAACGTCCCGTTCAGATCGTCCGCTTGTTGCGTAGCTGCGCAGCCCGTCGCGGGTTGTAAGCCAGATCATTTTTTTGCCGTCATTTACCCATTTCGGATTCATATCCTGGTAGCCGCTTCGGGTCAGGTTGACTCGCTCGCTTCCGTCGGCAGCCAGCAGAAGCACCTCGCTGTTATGCAGGAATTTTCTCCATCCCACAAGAAGCCATTGGCTGTCCGGGCTCCAGGTAAAATACTGGTCTCCGTCCTGCATGTGGAACAGGTCTTCCGGAGTTAAAAGGTCAATGGTTTCGCCCGATTCCATGTCCTTCACCCGAAGTGTTCGCCTGGCCGCAATATAAGCCAGCTTTTTGCCATCCGGCGAGAACGAAGGCATATAATTATCCACATCATCGCTCACCAAAACTTCTTCCTGCAGCAGGGTTGATCCGTAGAAAAACGGTTCATCGTCGCGGACTTTAGTGGTTTTGAAGATGCTCCACTTTCCATCCCGTTCGCTTGCATACACCACGCCGTCTCCATCAGGTGTGAATGTAACAAACCGTTCGGTTTCCGGTGTGTTGGTGATCCGTTTGGTGAGGGAGCCGTCAACCGATGTCACAAATACCTCGCCCCGTGCGATGAATGCGATCTCTTTTCCGTCCGGAGAAATATCCATCTCCTGCACACCGCCGTTTATGGTGATGTAGCTGTCAGGATTGGTTCCGCGCTGTGTGCGGATGATGACATCCACTTTTTGCGGTTCTTCACCATCGCGCATGGTATAAAGTTCACCATCAAAACCGAAAGAGAGAGTTCCATTGCCATAGCTCAAAAATCGCACCGGGTGAAGGGAAAAATCGGTCAGTTGTTCGTTATGATCCGGATTTTCTATCGACATCTTGTGTACGTTGAAACTGCCGCTCTCCTCACTCAGGTAGTACAGATAATTCTCATCGGAACTGAATACGGGCTGACGGTTTTCAACTTCAAAAGTACTCAGCATGGTGTGTTCATCGGCTTCAGCATCATAAAGCCAGATATCCCGGGTAATGGATGAGGTGTGATGCTTTCGCCATTCGTTTTCGCCTCCTTTTTTATCGTGATAGACCATTCTGTTTCCGTCACTGCTCACCTGTGCATACTCTGCCGGAATCGTAAAGATCTGGCTCACCCTCCCGCCATTTGCAGGCACTTTGTAAAGTTCCGGCTGAGACATTGCAGGAAACTGACGGTGTTCAGCCAGGTCCTGCCGAACGGCTCCGAAAATCACATATTCATCATCATGCGTAAAACTGTAGGGGTGTTCATCGTTTGAATGCCAGGTGAGACGTTCAGCCTGCCCGCCTTCTGCATCCATCACAAACACATTGAAATTTCCGTATCTGTCGGAAGCAAAGGCAATTCGATCACCATCATTACTCCAGACCGGCATAAAATCGTGTGCTTCATGAAAGGTCAGTTGTTGCGCCACTCCTCCTTCAGCCGGAACCCGGTACAGATTTCCTTTGTAGGTAAACGCTATCTGTGACCCATCGGGCGAAATGGTTTGATAGCGGATCCATTGGGGGTTATCCTGGGCGTTAGAAAGTGTCCAGGTAAATGTGAAAAGAAGTATAGTAAACAGGGATTTCATAGCAGGTTCAGGCTGGTCAAATTTTAATTATTGTTTAATGCAAAAAAGAGTTCTGAATTACCGATTAAAATATGGTAAATATGCGATCTTTCAGAGCATCAAATCCTCGTCTGACGATTGCAGTTTTCGTCTGACGAGTAGTTAAGGCAACCACCCTCGCCTGACGATTGCAATTTTCGTCTGACGAGTTTAAGGACCCACACACAGACTGATATCGTATCCTCCCTATGGCGAACTGCACGCCACAAGTTGAGTGCTTTTCGAAATCCCGACCCTTCGGGAGAGGGATTGACTTTTTTAAAAGGGGTTTCCAATGAAAAAAATCTATCCTTCTCTTGGCACGCATTATTTGTCGGTATAGGGAGTGATTTTAGAAGGATAAATGAGATCTAAGATCAATAAAAAATGATGGGCTTTTCAGGTTAAACTGCAGGATGCTGGGAAACGCTGAGGTAAATATCTCACAAAATATACTTGGAAAATCTCTGCGCTGTACTGAGTTCTTAGAGAACTAATATTCAGAGAGAGCCAGGGATTGTAAACGTGACGATGGATTGTATTGAGTTTTGCTCTCACTTCATTTTGCGTACCGATTCTTGCTTCAAGAACCTCGCAAGTTGTTTTTAGGACTTTGTTGCGTATTTTCTGAATCCAGTGTATTCGTGTCTGAATCCGGAATTTGAATCCGGCCGGATGATTTGGGTTCTTTTTCTAAACCTCCAATCAGCACCTGAAGGTCATCAGCCACCCGATCCACTTCACTTTTAAACTTATTAAACTTTGATGAACTGGATTTGTCAAAAAGGCCAGACAACTTTTTTGCACCTGGCACCAGCGTAAGATGCAACGCTGAGAATATCAAAATGGCAATAATCAGGTTTATGAGAAAATCGTATTGCAGCGAAAAGAGTGCGGCAAAACCGGCCAGGTACGGTACATAAGAGAGATATTCAATCGAATCATCATCAAAATAGTTTTCATTCAGTTCATATCCCCAAGCAGCTTTTTTGCTAACCCTGATGCGAACCTTATCTTTTCTCGGCTGAATCAATGCTCGTGTTACTATGCCTTGATAATCATCAGTAAATTTCCACTCAAGACTTTTACCGGTGCGTTTAACAGTGCTTTTTAAAACTTCATCTTCATCACCATCCTCAAGAATTGACTCTATCCAGTTTTGTTTTTTATGAGAAGCACTGTACCGGTGGTTCAGGTCTGAAACTATGAGATCGGCGAGTTCATCGGTCAATTTACCATCCACCCAGCGTTCAGCAAAGATTTCATCTTTGGAATGATTTACCTCAGGAGCAGAATTAGGTTGTTCAAGCTGTAGGGCGGCTTTTCTGATATTCTCAGGGTCGAGCCCGGCATCTGCTGCAATCTTCGAAATCTCTTCAAGATGTAGTCCGGGAAGACTTTCTGCATCATGATGCTTACGAATTTGGCTTGATTACATTTCTGCAGCTTGTCGGATAATCTCAGCCACTTCCTTTTCACTGTACGTTTTATCATCCATTTTATCTTAGTAATCTGATTTTTTTAATCTAAAAGCTGCCTGATACAGTAGAATTTCTCTGCCGGGATTCCTGTCCGAAGATTATGTTATCAGAATTTTTTAAAAATTTAAGAGCATTCTTGCGTCTGACATTCACATAAAAAAATCCTTCCGCCAGTTTGCCAAAGGCTTATTTCTAACAAATTGGAATAATTATCTATTGAACTAATGCCTTCAACTTTTCGAAAATAATATAATCAACAAAACTTCGAAACGAATAAATGAGTTTAAATGTGATCTATACATTGCATAATAAAAAAGGATGCTTTTTGGCAAACTCGCACCTTTGGATCTTGCACCCTAAACCCTGTGCCTTGTCCCGGGCTCTGGCAGGAACTCCGTCAGGTTTGCCGGGGTACTCTGCCAGGTCCTGCCCCCTAAACCCAGAAAACTACTTTTTCTTCTTGCGTTTCTTTTTGGACTTGTTATTGTTGGTAACAGCTTCCTGTTCGGGTTTATTTTTCCCCATCTGCTTGTTGATCAGAGATTGCTGCGCAATTGAGAGAATGTTGTAAACCAGGTAGTAGAGACTCAAACCGGAGGCAAAATTGTTAAACACAAACAACAGAACAAACGGGATGATATACATGAACACTTTCATGTTCGGCCCGCCGCTTGGTGCGGCTCCGGCACTCATTCCACCTGAAATCTTGGATTGCAGGAACATTGCGGCCGACATAAATAACACAAATCCGGCCAGTTGATCACCCAGCAATGGAATGTGAAACGGCAGGTCCAAAATGTAATCGGGCGCAGAAAGGTCATCAGCCCAGAGGAATGATTGCTGCCGGATAATCATCGAATTCTGGAAGAAGAAAAAGAGTGTAATCAAAATTGGGAACTGCAGGAGCATTGGCAGACAGCCACCAAGCGGATTTACTTTCGCCTTCCGGTACAGTGCAATAGTTTCTTTCTGCTGCTTTTGCGGATCGTCTTTGTATTTCTCCTGGATTTCCTTCATCTGCGGCTGCAACTCCTTCATGGCAGCCATGCTCTTGAAACTCTTTTGAGTAAGAGGGAACAGAACCACTTTAATGATGACTCCAAAAAGTATGATCAGCACTCCGTAATTATTAATAAACATACTTCCGAAGGCAAAAAACGGAATCACGATATAGCGCACCAGCGGATCGGCAAACCAGCGGATCAGAGCATACCCTATCTCGATCACATCATAAGCGTTGTCATCAAACTCTCTCAGGTCGTAATATTGCAGCGGGCCGGCATAAAGCTCATAGGTTAAAACGGGATTCTGTGCAAAATTGGACTGAATGTAAGCCTCGTAGCGGTGAATGGTATTTTGCTCATCAGGTGCACCGGTAATTTCTCCGCGCAGAGTAGCGGCATTTGAGTGGGTAACCGGTTTTATAAACTGTCCGAAAAAACGGGTTTTTGTCATCACCCAGTCAATGGTTCCGTTGAAGTGCTGTTCGCCTTCACCCTCTTCGGAAAGCTGGAACTTTTCGGTCCCGCCGCCCAGATATACAAAAGCTTCAGTATGCTGGGCATCCTGGTAGAAATCACGTTCGGTCAGATTAAGTGCTGCCGTCCATCCAAAATCGACATGTGTGCCGCTGATATGCTGCTCCATATTAATGAACTGAACATCCAAGTCGAACGCATACTGATTTGCATGAAATGTGTAAGTAAAAATTATTTGCGCGTCGTTCTGTAGATTCAGCCTGTAAGCAATCGAGATGCTTTCGTCATTTTCAAGCTCGAAGATGCCGGGTTCATTCAGCGGCTCAAAAACCAGCTCATTGGTTTCGATGTTGTAATTCTGTGCAGACAGAAAACCGAGCGAATAGGCCGAGCGCAGTGTGTCGCGTATCATTTGAACCGGCTGCTGGTCCCAGGTATTATAATCGAACAGGGTGTATTTAACCGGGCCGCCGCCGAGGTTCGACATCTCAATTTCGTAGCGCGATGTTCGGATAACAGTGCTTACTGTATCCGGATACATCGCTTCGCCAAATACCCCCAGAGCGCGTGTGGGGCGTTCTTCATCCGTTTCGGGATCTGTAACCGGGTCAACAATATCATCCCGGTCACGAATGGGGGGATCTTCATCCAGCAATTCCAGTGCACGTTGTTCTTCGGCTTCTGCTGCTGCAATACTGTCTTGAATGGCACGTTCTGCCTGCCTTCTCTCCAGTTCTTCCTGGCTGGGCATTGTAAACCACGCCCAGGCAATTGTAATTACAAAAATCAGAAGAAGTCCTGTTACGGTATTTCTGTCCAAAATTTAGTTCTGTTTAGATTCTGTGTTCATCTTCATCCCGGAACTGCCTCCCGGTTCTTTGCAGGATTGCTTATTAAGCAACGTAATTAACTGCTCTCTTAATGTTTTAAGAAGAGGAATCATCTCTTCTTTGATTTGATGATAGTCTGTTTCTCTCTGTGCGATAAAAACACCGTGCAGACCAAAATTTTCTTTTGAAAAAAGATCGTTCAAATATTGCTGGTTAGTACGGTAAACTTCCCGTAATAAACGCTTCACCCTGTTCCGTTTAACTGCACTTTTTATTTTCTTTTTGGGTGCAATAAATCCGATTAAACATCCTTCGGAGGGATCCTGATAATAACGAAAACGGAGTTGAAGTGTATCAGATTTCAGCACGGTTGACTTTTCAAATAGGCGTTCGAAATTGCGCCTTCCACGAAGAATTTTCGAGCGTGGTAAAGATTGATCAGGTTTATGAAAATCAGACCTATTTCGGCCCTTTTTCATCACTTACACTCAGTTTATGGCGCCCCTTAGACCTGCGGTTTTTCAGTACCTTGCTGCCGCCTTTCGACCTGGAGCGTTTACGGAAGCCGTGCTTGTTTGCTCTCTTACGTTTACTGGGTTGATATGTACGTTTCATGACCTGTTAATTGATAAAAAATTCGTGAGTCCTGTTTTTAGATAGACCCCAAAAATAAGAAGAATATCTGTAAAATCGAACGAGAATTTTTCGATAAAGTTGCCCCCCAATTTTCAGTACCGGATTTTTGTGTTTTTTCAGTGATGAAAGGACCCTCCCCAATTCCTCGCTCCGGCGAAAAACACACCGTAAGTTGAATGTATTTGGAAATCCCGACCCTTTGGGAGAGGGACTTTTTTGTCGTTTTATATTGTATGGCTTGATGTTCTGCGAAAGGAACCAACCTTAATCCTTGCCGCCGGTAGTCGCTCTGGGCAAGAGGGATGATTCCAAAGAGCGCTCAACATCAGATAATAACTACGATAACGTCATGCCGGGCACCGATCCCCCAATGGGACAGGCGGCAACTCCTGCTCTTATCAAAGTGAGGAGGTCCCGTATCGTGTACGGGATGACGCCCTTTTTGGACAGCCTTGTAATGTATGTCTGCAGCAATTTTTTTGACTTCACTCCACCATCAGAAACCTGTATTACTTTACACAATGAATCTTCTGAACTTTCAATTCAACTTCACTATTTTGTCCTGATTAACGTTAAACTGAAACTGTGGCAATTACTCCGGAAAAATCCACTCCTTATTATATGAACAGAATTAAAATTTGCTATTTATGAAGATTACAAGGCACCTGTACCTTTTCATCATTCTTTTGGTTTTTGCCGTTTCGTGTGAGGATCTCCGTCAGCAGCCGGTACACGAATATGCCCTCAACAATCCTGCTGATGTGGGCTCAAGATTTCCAAATCTTTACCAGGATAATACCGGCGCCCTGTACATGAGCTGGCTCTCTCACATCGACGAGGATATGTATTCTATGGAATTTGCCATTTTTGATGACGGAAGCTGGAGCCCGGAGCGGGGCATTAAAGTGGGAACAGACTTTTTTGTGAACTGGGCAGATTTTCCATCAATTGTAGGCCTCGACGGCGAAGCGGTAGCTGCACACTGGCTCAAAAAAATTGACGGCGGACCTTACGCATATAATGTTGAAATCGCATTTCCCGGGGAGCATATTTTACGCTGGCAAGATCCCATCACACCACACCTGGACGGCACCGCAACCGAACACGGTTTTGTGAGTATGGAACCACTCAGTGATGACAGAGTATTGGCCATCTGGCTTGACGGTAGAAACACTGAAGGCCGGGGGCATGGCGAATACGACGACCCCGAAAAAGCGATGACCTTGCGTTCAGCCGAAGTGTCGAAAGACGGAGAAATCAACAGAAAGCGTGTGATAGACGAAATGGTTTGCGACTGCTGCCAGACCGACCTTGTGCGTACAGATGACGGTTTTATTGCCGTTTACCGCGGACGAACTACAGATGAAATCCGGGATATCCTGATGAGCCGGTATGATCAGGAAACCGGTGAATGGTCTGACCCGGTTGCGATTCATGACGACCAATGGCAGATATTGGCATGCCCGGTAAACGGCCCGCGAATTTCAGTGAGTGGTGATTACGTTGCCGTTGCATGGTACACCGAAGCAGATGATGAGCCTCGTGTACTGCTGGCCAGGTCTCCCGATGGGGGTGTAACATTTCAGGAGCCAATAGTTGTGGCTGAGGAAACCACCGTTGGCCGGGCAGATGTTGTGATGACGGATCAAGGCTCAAGCTATGTAAGCTGGCTTCGGCGGGACGAAGACATCGGCTATGTGATGTTCAGGGAAGTGCTGCCGAACGGCGATCTTGGTGAAGCCATTAATGTGGGAATCACTTCATCTTCAAGATCCAGCGGATTCCCCCGGATGGAAAAAGTGGATGATTCGCTGATTTTTGCCTGGACACAAACCGAACCGCTGGTCAGAGTCCGCACAGCAAGAGTTAATTTATGGTAAAACCCTCGTCTGACCGCCCCATGTGGTCTGACGATTGAAAAGTCCAAATTCTCAGTAAACAAACATTAAATATACTAATCCAAATCACACTTTATAACATGCACCAAAAAATTATCCGGCGATTTCTGCCGCTACTGGCTATACTATTCTATTTTACTGCCGCCCCGCTTACAGCCCAAACCGACCGCGACAATTACAGGCAGCAGGCTATTGAGATTCTTGAAAGCGTACCACTGTTCGACGGCCACAACGATGTGCCCTGGCAGTACCGCAACCGGGTTGGTTACAAGTTTTCCGAACTCGATTTTTATGATACCACCCACCTCACACCAACTATGCACACCGACATCAACCGTCTGCGTGAAGGCCGGGTTGGGGCGCAGTGGTGGTCGGTCTATGTATCCGCACAAATCCCGGAAGATGAAGCCGTAAAACGCACGCTGGAGCAGATCGATTTTGTACACCGGCTCACTGAAAAATATCCCGACCACTTTGAAATGGCCCTGACAGCCGATGATGTTGAACGGATTTTTGCAGATGGAAAAATAGCATCTCTCATGGGGATGGAAGGCGGCCACTCCATTGCCAATTCGATGGCTGTCCTCCGGATGATGTATGAACTTGGGGTGAGGTATATGACCATTACCCACAACCGTACACTCGACTGGGCCGATGCCGCCGGAGATGATCCGCAGCACGACGGGCTGACAGAATTCGGCGAAGAAATAATCCGAGAAATGAACCGCCTGGGAATGCTGGTAGATCTTTCGCATACCACTCCGGCAACGATGAAAGATGCCATCCGGGTATCTGAGGCACCTGTGATGTTCTCGCATTCCAACGCCCGCACACTTGCCGGCCATCCGCGAAACGTTCCCGATGATGTGCTGCATCTCACCAAAGAAAACAACGGCATTGTGATGGTGACATTCGTGGAAACCTTTACTTCAGAAGAGCGCAGGCAGCATTTTGCCGAACGAGCCGCCTATCAGCGAAAAAAGCAATATCTGCACCCCGGAGAGCCTGACAGCGTTTCGGCCCACATGGAACGCTGGGATGCCGAAAACGAAGCGCCCAAATCCACTCTGGAACAGGTGGCCGACCATATCGACCATATCCGGTATCAGATCGGAGTTGAGCATATCGGCATCGGCGGCGATTACGACGGGATTCCGAGCCTCCCGCTTGGGCTTGAGGATGTATCCACCTATCCCGACCTTTTTGCCGAGCTGTTGAAACGAGGCTACACCGAAGACGAGCTGAAAAAAATTGCGGGGCTGAATATGCTGCGTGTTTTCAGAGATGCCGAAGAAGTATCCAAACGCCTGAGGGCCGAACACGAACCCTCCGAAGTGCTCATCACCGACTTCGATTAAAATAACGTAAGTTCAATAAAATTTATGGCCTCGTCAGTTTGAGCGCAGTTTCGGCCGCTTTTTGGCCGTAACGAAGTCGAAAACACCATATTCCGACTTGAGATGGCGCAAACAGCCTGTACTGAGCCTGACGAAGTATCTCGTTTGTGCCTTTAGTGCCTTACCTTTGGGGCTTATGCCTTTGATGTGTCCCACCCTTTGGCTTTCTTATAGTCAATAATCGTGGCGCCATCTCAGGTCAATTCCCTCTCGGGAATCATCTCCCTGCGTAATGATCAGCTCAAGATTTTCCTGAAGCAGGTACTCAAGCATAAAGAGGGTTTTAGGACGCTGGCCGCCAACTTCGTTTAGAATAGCAAAAAATGTGCGCTGATTAAGAAACCATCCTGTTTTGATGGATGTGGTATTGCCCGAACCCGTACGAGTATTGTCGATCTGTACCACATCAATCCCGAGGCGTTGTGAGGCGAGCATTTCAACACGATCGAGCAGAACATCAAGCGCAAAATCTGCGGCCGTGGGGCTGCTGCCGGTTCCTGCCACCACCTGCTCCCACGATTCAAGTTCATAAAAAGGTTTGCCGAACAGCGTATAGCTGATGATATCCTGAAGTTCCAGCATCGGATCGCTGTCAAAACGGAATGATGGATCTTCGAGCGGGCCTTCAATGATGTAAAAAATCTGCACACCGGGAGATTGCGGCGGTTGATAGCTTGTACGTATGTTCAGCTCAGGATTATCGATGGGGCCTGCAAATACAACCAATGCCTCATCAAGCAAAAAGTTTTTACCCAGCGGCCGTGCGAACCCCCGAACTCCTTCCAGAGTACCAAACATCTGCATATCTTCGTAGGGCTGTTTAACCAGGTCTACCTCTCCGCCCAGTTCAATCTCCATATCGAGGTATTGCCGGTTGCGTATAAAAAACTGACGGCTGAAATTGACACCGAACTCCATAGCAAGCGCATCAAAAAATTCAAATGGTTCTTCCTCTTCTTCATCATCCAGAACCACATCTTCTACTGCCCGGTCGCCGAAGTTCTGAAGATTTACAAAACCGCTTAAAAATGTAAGCTGTCCCGTTAGATTCGGCTCAGATGCGGTTCCTCTCAACCTTGACTGCAGGTTGATAATGGCATTCAAATCGCTGGTATTTAGAGCCCTGAACTGGTTTGCCGTTATTTCCAGATCGATATTGCCGGGTGTAAGATTATCCAATTCCACACTTCCAATTGCACGCAATCTTCCCGGCCCGCTTCGCATGGTAAATTGCTGAAGGCTGATTCTGTCCTGTTCAAGCCGGATTTCTGACGCTATTTCGGTGATATTAATTCCAGCCTCAACAATGCGCATGGAACCACGTGATAATTGCATTCTGCCCTGCGTTTCAAGATCGTTCAGTGTTCCGGCAAGCGAAATATTCCCTTCAAGCCTTCCCGAAATTTGACGGATAACATCCCGGTCTACATAACTGTTAAGTATGGCGAGATCAAAATCGTCGGTGTTCAGATTTACGATCAGGCTGTCTGCCTCCGATAGAATGTCTATATCGGCACTTTTAAGGTCTACAAAAAACGGCACCAGGGCATCAAAACTAAGAATCGGTTGGTTGTCTTTGATGGCTGAACCATTCAGCTCAACTCTTTCATCTTCGTGCATATACTGAATATTCATGCCCACAGTATCAATCCTGATTCCGGAAAATAACCCTTCACTCATCGTAAACTGACCTGTAAGTTCAGGGCTGCCTGCAATACCGCTTAAATCGGCATGAAGTGCAATATTTCCGGCCGTTTGCTCGGGTATCCCGCCTGGTGTAAATGAAAGCCAGTACTGCAAACTCGATTCAAACAGATCGAACCGGCCTTCTATGTTCCGCTCGAAAAACTGTTCATCAAACATCTGCGGATCTCCAGGTAAAAACGGCACCCGGAATACGGCCTCGGCAAGCTGATTGCCATTATGCCAGCTCTCAAAATTGGTGTTTAGCCATTCATCTTTCAGCTCAGCCGAAAATTTTAGTGAATCCATTTCACCCTCTTCAAATCTCAGATGGCTCAGCAATACGGATGCATTAACTTCAAGGCTGTCGGGTGTATTCAGAAATTCGATGCCGCCCGAAAGTATTCCCTCAAAGAAAGTCTCTTCCATTATTGTTTCCTGAAGAACGCCAAGATTCAGATTATTAGCATCAATCCCGGCGTGCTGTTTTAAAGAATCGATGTGCGGTGCCCATAAAGTCATCCACGCATCATCCTGTTCAGAAGAGATGGTGAGTGTATCTACCCGGAGAATATCATCGGCATAGACCATTGCAAACGGTTTATCGAGTACCAGTTCGCGGGTTCCTGTTTCAAATAGCAGGGTGTTGGTTAACAGGCGCACTTCGGTTGAATCGGCCCGGAAATCACCACTGTGAGTTATAGAGCTTTTAGTGCCGTTTTTAATGGAAAATCCGAGAGATCCTGTTGTTTCAAACTCTTTTAAAATAGCGCTTGCAGCTATTTGAACATCCTGAACCCCGGTATCATTAACCGTTGGTTCATAAAATTCGAGGTCTGCGGTTACTTCCGGCTCTTCCAGCAGCAAAACTTTAAACGTGCCGTCAATTTTTTCGGCTGCAAACAGTGTATCCACTTCAATGTTTTGAAGACTAAGGCTGCCGTTAAATTCAAGCTGTTCTGCTTCATTGCTCGCCAGGTTTCCTCTGAAGGCACCTTCCGACCGCAAACGGTCTACCCTTACAAGCGGGGCAAGCGGCTGCAAATCTTTAAACACTGCTTCGAATTGAAGGCTGTTCTCCCGGTTTCTCAGCTCAGTCAAATGCTGCCGGAGTGAAAAGGCAGCATCGGCAATCGGGCTTTCCAGTAATCCATCTTCAATAGAAATGAATTGTTGTGCAACCCTGAAATCTGCTTTCAGGGTTTCAATGATTTCGTTATTTACAACACTGGAGTCAAAAGCAGCGGTGGCCGTCATTGCAAGTTCATCAAGCTCGATGGCAGTTCCTTCACCTTCGAGTGAACCGTTCAGGTAAGTTGGAAAAAATTCGAGTCCGGTTATTTCAGCTGCATTAAATTCTCTCAAATCAAGGTTAAAGCTGTATGTGGGAACTTGCAGCCATCCGGTTGCGGCAAAACGGGTTTCAAGCACACTTCGGTCAAGCCGGGCGCGGAACAATCCTTCCAGATCATCCGGATCCACAGTCCCGAAAAAATGAATTTCTTTGAAAGGCTGATCGCCAAAACGGCTATCTGCAATTGTAATATCCGCATGCGAGCTGAACAGATCGGTATCAAAACCGGAACCGTCAAGTGAAATGGAAATGTTTAAATCGCTGTCCAGTGCTTCATCATTCAGCCAGGTGGCAATATTTAGATTATCTGACCTGATTTCGGTTTGCCATCGGGGCAGTTCATCAAACAAACTTTGCACCGAAGCTGTTAGGTTGATTACTTCCTGCTGATGATTCAGCAACCCGTTTACATCCAGGTTCCCGTCTGCGAGCATCATATCCAGGTTCAGCCGGTCGAGTT
>SLPZ01000047.1 GCA_007131725.1 Balneolaceae bacterium | reverse complement strand
TTCTTCAATGTAAATCCGGAAAGTCCCTGAACCCTGCCTGAATTTTTACTGTTTATTCTAACTCACTTTCAGAATTAATTGAGGATATTTATTGAATCATTTAATTTCATGACCTCAGTTAAAAATGCTATGATTTTTGTTTAGCAGAACCTTAAAACTATTAAAACAACCATACGATCAACATTATCTACAAAAGTTTTAAAAATCACATTAAAATGTTTACCGGCAACCGAAAGCTACTGGTCACATTATTTTCAATTACTCTTTTTTTGATAGCAGCATGTAGCAGCCCCGCTCTCGATGATTACAGTGATGTGCGTTTCGAGCTGCTTAACCAGGATGGTGAAACAGTCATTTTTCCTGATGATTTTGAAGGTTCGCCACTCGTCATGGGTTTTATTTACACACACTGCCCGGATATCTGCTCATTCATCACAACCAATGTTAAAAAAGTTTATCAGCATATTGACGATCCCGGCGATACCCGTTTCGTCCTCGTAACATTTGATCCGGAAAGAGACACTCCGGAAGTTCTCCGGGAATATGCACGTGCTTTTGAAATGGACCGTGAACCTTTTCATTTTTTAACCGGCAGCACAGAAGTGATTGATGAATTCATGAAAAGAGTTAGTGTGCGAACCCAGGAATCCTACTCACGTGAATTTGATGATGGCAACAGAATGTATTTTATCAATCATTCCGACAAAATTTTGCTGATTGACCAGCGGTCAAGGCTTATCTTTGACTACGGCGGCAGTATGACCCCCGCTGACATCATTATTGAAGATCTCGAAAAATTATGAACAAATTTATTCCTCTCTTATTTCTTGCTATAATTCTTACAACAGCTTCATGTGCGCAGGAGGAAACCGCAGGTGAACAAGAATTCGTCCTGCCCGATGACGGAATTGAAATTGTGGATGCATGGGCTCGACCCGGCCGGGTAAATGGCGTTTCTGCCATTTACATGCATGTGCTGAACGGATCTGCGGATACCGACACGCTTCTTGCGCTTTCATCACCATCGGCCGGCCTTGTAGAACTCCATGAAACGTTTGACCGCGGCGAGGGAATGATGGGAATGCGTGAATCTGAAGAACCTTATTTCCCCGGAAAAAGTGTAGTAAGCATGAGGCCGGGAGGCCTCCACGTTATGCTGATGCAGCTTAATGAAGCGCTGAATGAAGGACAAGAAGTAGAGCTGAATCTTGTTTTTTCGGGGGCAGGAGAAATTTCGGTAACTGCACCTGTGAGATCACGTGATTAAATAAACGTCATTCCTGACTTGATCAGGAATCTCCAAACGTGGTTCGAGGACATCACTATACATAAGGTGGAGATCCCGTGTCGGAGCACGGGATGACGTTGTGGAGTAAACCCGTCATTCCTGACTTGATCAGGAATCTCCAAACGTGGTTCCAGGACATCTCTGTGCAAAGGGTGGAGATTTCACTACGTGTTCAAAAAATGGCATGTCGGGACACGGGATGACGCCCTTTTTAAAATACTCACGTAAATTGATCCTTTCGCAGATCAACTTTAATTCATCTCCAGGTCGGCCTTCTCTGCGCTGAAACCCACTTCGCTGTCTTTTTCCTCGCCAAGAGCTTTTTCCATCTCAGTCCTTAGTTTTTGGATAGAAAGCCCGCTTGACAAAGCTCCGTTTTTGGCAACTGAAATGCGGCCTGTTTCTTCTGAAACAATCACTACAAACACATTATTTGTTTCGCTGATACCCACTGCCGCGCGGTGCCTGGTGCCGAAAACGGAAGAAATATTCGGGTTTTGTGAGATGGGCAGATAACAGCTTGCCGCTACAATCCGGTTATTTCTGATGATTACGGCGCCGTCATGCAATGGTGTGTCTTTCTGGAAAATGGTCTGAAGCAGCTCGGAATTTACTCTTGCATCCAGCCGGACACCCACATCCACCAGATCCTGAAGTGATGAGGTTCTCGCAAAAACAATTAATGCACCGGTTTTGGTTTGAGCCATATTCCGCACAGCTTCAATCACATCCGAAATCATGTCATCAGATCCGGTTCTGCCAATAAACCGGTCGAAAGATGTATTTTGCCCAAGATTATAGAGCAGTTTTCGAATTTCAGGCTGAAAAATGATAAATACTGCCAGCACACCAACATCCAGTACACTCCGAAGCATGAAATTCAGTGTAGTGAAGCCGAGAAAGCTTACACCGGCATTCAGCACAATAATAAACAACAGGCCGAGTGCGGCATGAATGGCAAACGTACCCCGAATCCATTTATACAGGTAGAACAAGATCAGCGCTATTACCAGCGTCTCCAGCAGATCTTTAATTCCAAATTCTATGAATCCTATGGGTATCATCCAGTTAAACTAATAAAGTATAAATAATGAATTTTTTTCTTTTTGATGGGAGAGTCATGCCGTCTTGTATAAATGCCCTGCCATTAAATCATCGTATTTTATTGAAAAATAAGAATAAAAAATATCAAAGCCCTGTTTCACTGTTTGATGCCGGCTATTGCCTGAAAAATTTTAACCGAATCTGATGCTTCCTGCACATCATGCGCTCTCAGAATTTTTGCATCGTGCATTAAACAGTGGTAATGAACTGCAAGTGTTCCAGCCAGCCTGTTTTCTGCCGGACGGTTATCAAGCAACTGCCCGATCAGCGATTTCCGGGAGGCACCCACCAAAACCGGCACTTCAAACTGACTGAAATTTCTCAGTTCAGAAATTATTTGCAGGTTATGATCCAGGGTTTTCCCGAAACCGATTCCTGGATCAATGATGATGGAATCTACACCGGCTTTTTTCAGGCGGGATATCCCCGATTCAAAAAAATGGCCGATTTCTTCAATCACATCATCATAAACCGGATTTTCCTGCATGTTTTTAGGATCGCCTTTAGAATGCATCAAAATATATCCGGATTTATAATCCGAACATAAATCAGCAAGCTGAGGTTCTTTTTGCAACCCGCTGACATCGTTCACAACATGAACGCCCAGCCTCAGCGCCTCTTCGGCAACCCGGTATTTTGTAGTATCGATCGAAAAAATAGTTTCATCAAACCGCTTGCAGGCAATTTCCAGCACCGGCAAAACCCTGTCCATCTCTTCTTGTTCCGACACCGGCTCTGATCCCGGCCTTGTCGATTCTCCGCCTACATCAATAATCTTTGCACCCTCATTAATCATCTCCTCAATTCGATCAACTGCACGGTTAACAGACAAAAATTTACCGCCGTCGGAAAATGAATCGGGGGTAGCATTTAATATCCCCATTACTACCGGGCTTTCTATAAATAGTGTTTTATTTCTTAATGATAATTTCGATTTAATTTGATCTCCCTTTTTCATTCATTTGACCTGGCCGGTATTTGTATCAATTAACCGGCCATTATTTCAAAAAAGCGCTTTTATGAATAAATAGTTTTTCGAGTTGCACATTATTGTGAACTAATCCCCCTGATGAATAGGGGAGGTTCGGTTAATCCCAGTCTTCTTGCAGAAATTCCAGTTTATCTTCCCGCTCAGCCCAATCATCAGCATCGGGAAGCTCATCCTGAGTTTCATTAATCACATGATCTTCCCACTGCTCTGCCAGACGTTCGTTCAGGTCAATGTAGTGCTCCCATTTTTCGGGTACTTCATCATCCGGATAGATGGCTTCGACAGGACACTCGGGCACACATGCATCACAATCGATGCACTCGAGCGGATCGATTACCAAAAAGTTCGGGCCTTCTCGGAATGCATCTACGGGACAGACAGCCGCACAGTTTGTGTATTTACAATTAATGCAGGGTTCGGTTACTATATACGCCATTTTTTATTTTAGAATAATTATGATTTGCTGTTTAAAGAAATAGTAAACAGTTGCCAATTGTATTTGAATTTGAGATAAGATGCAAATGAAAGTACGGTTTAACTTTTAAAAAATGCTTTTTTTCAGAAATATGCCTAAAAACCATTCTTTTGAAGGGGTTACACCTGTTAGACAAATCCTCACTGTCACAGAGATAGCACGAAGGGCAAAAAAGGTCTAACGATTTTTTTGGGTTAATCTCTCAGCAGATGAAGCAGTTCATCCGGGTTTCCGTCGTTCGGGGCGGGATCAAGGTTTAAAAGATTGGCCATCAGCTCATAAATATGGATGGATTCAAAAGCGGGAACAATTTCATTCTGCTTAAAATCGGGGCCTTTGGCTGCAAAAAAGGTGTGCATTTCCGGGGCCTGGTTGTCGTATCCGTGATTGCCGCGCATGATCCCCCTGTCTTCATAAAAAGGCCGGCTGGTTATAGTATATCCGACATCGGCTATCATAATAATTTCAGGAATTCGGTAATGATTTGTAAAGTAAAATCGCTCAGGCAGTTCTTCGCGCAGATAAACACTGTAATGCTCCTCATTTGCTTTTAAGGCCTCATAAATTTCACTCGTTTTGCCCTCATCAGGTTTGATCATGGCTACGGGCGTCCAATCAACCATATCCACCACCTCCAGGTCGATGATCTCATCCAGGAAAATTACTTTATCATCAGACAGCTCCGCCATTCCATGATCTGACACAAGGATGATGTTCAGTTGATTGCTCATGCCAATTTCATCGGCCTGATCAAGAATGTAGCCGAGCAGCTCGTCCATCTCTTGCACGGCATCGTCAACCTCCGGGGAGTTTGGCCCGTAAGAGTGGCCGCGGCTGTCCACAAAACTGAAGTAGAGTGTGCTGAAATCTGCCTGTATCTCTCCGGCGGGATCCAGCCAGGCCATCACACTGTCAATTCGTTCAATATTGGGTACCGAGCCGTCATAATCAATCCAGCGGGTTGACTGTACTCCATCGATTGTAGCCTCCGATCCCGGCCAGAAAAAAGTGGTGGCTGTTTTACCCTGCTTTTCCGCCGTAATCCAGATCGGCTCACCGCCCCACCAGCGCTCATCATTGGGTGATTCGGGTGGCGGCCCAAAACTAAAACGGGCGTCCAGCTCGTAATCGTAAAAACTGTTTGAGATGATTCCGTGATTTTCAGTATACAATCCTGTTACAATAGACCAATGTGTGGGAAAAGTTTTTGTTGGAAAAACCGGGATCAGATATTCTGCATATACACCGCCGGCGATGAACCGGTCGAAGTTGGGGGTTTCATTTCTGTCGATATATTCGTTCATAAAACCATCGATCGAAATTAGCAAAACCGGGTTTGTTTGGCTTTGATCAGAATTTGCAGAGTTGCACTGAACGATGAATATCAGCAATAGTATTGGCAGGTAAATAAATAGTTTTTTAATCATCTGAGCGGCAGTTTTTTTACGTGTTTGGCGACCTAACATAGCGCGTTAGTCCCGACAGCCTTTCGGGATCGCGGCCAACTGTTTCGTAGAGAGTTGCCTTTGGATCACAACTCTGTAAGGTTGTTAGATTCAAGCCGCTAAACACATACGGTTTTTTTTGGAGCTTTTTATACACTGGTTAAATGGTTGTGGATTTATTTTCAATCAAATTTAGAACTATAAAATACTTCATTTTAAATGTGAAGTTTGATTATAAAGCAAAAATAAAAAAGGCAGCGCAATGATAAGAGCTGCCTTTTCTACGATGCAATTATCTATTGTATTTAGAATACATACCTAACACCAAGCTGGGCTCTCCATCTTGAACCGATGTTGGATGGGTTAAACTGATCGTCGTATGTTGGAACACGATCCGGGTCGAAACCGATTCTGGGTTTCAGTTCAATAGTACCGTCATCCAATTCAGTTCCTTCATATCCCTGGAATGTCATTTCAGAAAGGGTTCCGAAAGAAGCGGTACGTATTTGCCCCCAATCATCCTTGCCGAGTACATTGCCCACAAGGTTTCCAAAATTCACGAGATCAAGGGAAACTTCCAGACGCTGACTGCCAGTTATTCTGAACTCCTGCATCACTCGTACATCGAATTGATTAACCCAGGGCTGGAAACCGGCACCGCGATCTATTATTGAACCACGCGATTCATCCATTTCAGGATTTCGGCTAATAAATTCATCAAGATCATTCCAGTTATCGGTGGTCAGGACAATTTCATCCGGAGAGTTTGGCACATATGCCAAATCGTTACTTCCTCTGAAATCTCCATTTGCACTATAGGCAACGAATCCCGGTGTGAAATAAATATGGGTTAATGGTCGTCCGGAACGCCCTTCATAAATCACAGAGAATACTGTAGAGTTTCTGCCATAATTAAGCCTGTATGATGCAGAACCAATTATTCTGTGCCTTGTTATGTGAGTAGACCTTGCGGCCGGTGCATTGTTAGGGTCACCTGGCACCTCATTAAACTGCCAGTTGGAAATCGCACGGCTTGATGTTCCATCATTTACAGAACGTCCGTCAGAAAAGGTATATGAAAGATCAGCGTACCATCTGTCAGTCCATTCTCTGCGTAATTGAGCAGTAATGTTATACTGGTGGCCTTCATTTGCATTGGTTAGAAGTATAACATTTGTAAAGTTTTCACTTTGCTGTGACCTGCTTGCACTTACTCTGCCACTTTCGTCCATAGACAAATCCGCGTAGATTGGACGCCCATCAATAGTTCTGAAGTTTCTGGCTTCTCCATTTACATCAATGGTTGTTGCCTCATCTCCAATATTCAGGTTTTGATAATCTATATCATAGCGATCATTGCTGTAGATAAGTTCAATTGTACCTACCAAATTCCAGGGAAGTCTTTGCTCAACAGCAATGTTTGAACGGAAAATCTGATTAATTTTGAAATCCGGATCGGTAATATTTACTTCGGTGGTTTCTATTGGCTCAAGGCCAGCAGTATCACCGGGTCGTGGCTGATTATTTACATCCGGTGAGAAGAAGCCCGGGGCAAAGTTTGCGCGAGCATCAACCCGGCCAACATCCACGCCGGTGTTGCTGTATTGGTTAGAGAGCCATACGCCAGGCTCACCACCAGAAAATAAGCCTGCACCACCTCGAATTTGAGTATTTCCGTCATTCCAGTTAAAGCCGAATCTCGGATTCAACTGAAGTGTGGGATCAGGTACATCGCCTGTGTCAAAGCCGGGAAAATCCTGGGCAAACGTGGGGTTACTTGGCGGATCGTCTGTAAATACTGTCAGATCTCCGCGAAGGCCAAAGGTTAAGGTAAGGTTACTGGTTGCCTGCCATTGATTTTGTGCATACAGGGCAAATGTATTGTATCCCCAGCTTGCATCAGGCCGTGCTCCAAAACGGTTTTCATCTGTTGAAAAGCTATATTGATATCGATTTGGAGCTCCGGCAGCAAACCTGTCTATCCCACTTTCAATAATATTACCATCGTCATCCACTACGTTCTGGAACGTATAGGTGCCTAAAGCGTCCTGAATAAACAGGTTTCTGAAGTTGTTCATGAAGTTTTGTGTCCCAAAGGTGATAGTGTTCGAGCCGGTGAAATAAGTGAAATTGGCAGTAAATTCAAAAATATCCTGATCCAATTCATTGGCATGCCTGAATCGCTCTACACCAAAATCCACGTTCCCGCCACTTGGTGTTTCCACTCGAACACTCGGGAATTGATTATCGCCAAAATCCGCTTCCTGGCGAAATCGTGAATAGGCAACTTTAACTTCACTAACCAGGTGTTCCGACCATGCACTGTTCATTAAAACCGAAAAGTTGCTCTGGTTTGCGCGTTGTCTGTATTGTCTGTTTTCAAGCGAAAATGCATTGAATCCCCTTGAAATTCCGCGATCATCATAACCATTAATCAGATTTTGCTGGTAGGTTAGGCGATGTCTGTCGGTCATATTCCAATCAAACTTTGCAAACAGTTTCCAGTCGTCAGTACGCTGTGTAATTCTGTCAAATCCACCCGGATCAAATCCATATTGATCTCTGGATATATTGATTATTTGTGAAAGTTCATCCTGTGAGCCACGAAAATTAGATTCCGGAAAATTAAAAACGGGAGAGCCTTCTCTCTTTATTTCACCGCTGACAAAGAAAAAGAGCTCATTCTCTATAATCGGGCCACCAAGGCGGAATCCTGTTTGATACTCATTGAAGTCTTCAATCGGGCTTTCTTCACCTAACAAAGAACCACTTATAAAATCCTGATTTCTGCCATAGTAATAAGCAGAGCCTTCTAATTGGTTGGTACCACTCCGTGTAACTGCATTAATGGAACCACCGGTAAAGTTACCATGTTGAACGCTATATGGAGCTATTTCTACCTGAAATTCCTGAATCGCATCCAGCGAAATAGGATTTCCAATTGTTGGGATTGCATCACTTCCAAGCCCAAAACGATCTTCAAAGGCAACGCCATCAATTTGAATGGCATTTCTTCGGCCGCTGCGCCCGGCAATATTGTTACCACTCACCTGTGGGCTGAGGCGTGTGTAATCCTGTATACTTCTGCTTATCGAGGGAAGTGCATCAAGCTGGTCACGGCTTACCCGAGATCTTGCGCCGGTTCTATCACTTGAAATAACTGCATCTCTTTGTGCAACCACTGCAATCTCGTCCAGAGTCATTGCTTCATCAACAAGAGAGAAATTTACCCTGTAATCCTGGCCCAGTTCCAAATTTATTCCGGTTTCTTCAGCAGATCGAAATCCAATAAAAGAAACGCGAACTGTGTATGGGCCTCCAACCCTTACATTACGGATATTAAAGCGCCCATCTGCACGAGTAGCTGTGCCATATTCGGTACCGGACGGTTCATGAGTAGCAATAACACTTGCACCGGGTAACGGTTCTCCATGTTCATCTGTAACCGTACCATTAAAACTTGCTGAGGTCGTTCCCTGCCCATAAACTACTCCCCCAAAAGCGATAATAAAAAATGTTATTCCTGCGATTAACAGGCCAAAGTATTTTTTTAACATATTGATTGTTTGGTTTTAGTTTTATTGTGTGAGGCTAAAATTTTCTGATTCAAACACTATCAAAAAATCTTAACCAATTGTATAGTTAGCATGCAAGTATGGGATCTGGCCCCAAAGCGACAAATAGTGATAAAACCGAGAAGAAATACACCAAAATTTCAAAATGCAGAACAGAGGCTTTTTCTATTTGAAGTTGCATTCGCATGATAACAAATTAATGTTACCTTGCTGTTAATTCTACTATAGAATTTAAGGCATTTTCACCAAAATTTTTCCCTTGCTTATATCATTTCCGCAGTAAAAAAAACGCCCTCTATCTCATCTAATATTATGTTTTTGGACTTATAAACAACTTATCCACAATCAGGTAAAGCTACACTGTGCGAATAAACTTTTTATAGATTCGCACCAGCGTCTTTTGCCGCAGGCCGGCATAATACCCTATAAAAATCACCGTGAAAATTGTTTGCAGCCGTACTACACCGTTTTCCCTGTATTTTCGCGCTGAAGTGATCACCGGTTTTTTCAGCACATCAAACCTGCCGTGTTTTTTGCACTTCCTTACAATTTTCTGATCTTCCATCACCACCAGTGATTCATCAAAACCGCCGATTTTTTCAAACAGCTCATTTTTAACAAACAGGCTTTGATCACCAAATCGAAGAAATGTGGATGAAAACCGGGTAAACCAGGCGTAAAAAGCAAGCAGCGGGTGATTATCATCAAACCGGAGCCTGAAACAGCCGGCATCAGCTCCATTTTGAATCTGGTTCATAATCGCAGAATCAAAATCCGGGGGTGGGGTTGTATCGGCATGCAAGAAGTAGAGTATCGTTGATTTGGCATTTTTTGCCCCTGCATTCATCTGTTTGGCTCTCCCTTTTTCCTGAGAATTGATGACCCTGGCATGATGCTCCCGTGCCACGTTTGTGCTGTTGTCGCTGCTACCCCCGTCAACTACAAGAATTTCGTTAACAAAGCCGCTTTGTGGTTTCTGCAGTTCGGGTAAAAGTTTGTTCAACGCCTCCTCTTCATTCAGCACAGGAATGATTATTGAGATTCCATCTTCCATCAAAAAAATCTGCTATTTTCAAGGTCTTCTGCCGTGTCAATATCATTCAGAACCGGAAGCATAGTATGCGAAAGATTATTTGACTCAATATTTGATATGGTTTGGGCCAATACCTGATCTGTGCTCCAGCTCACACCGGCAAATACCTCCGGACAATGGCGATTCATTCCCAGCAGATAATACCCGCCATCTTCCGATGGCCCCAGAACAACCTGCCTGCTTTCAAGCTCATGAAATGCCCGTTCAATAATTTGCGGTGTAATGCCGGGACAGTCGCTGCCAATAATTACAATTTTTTGATGCCCGGCCTTAAACCCACGGTTGAATGCATAATTCATCCTGTTACCCAGGTTATCCCCCTTTTGCAGGTATTTCTCAAATTCGGGTTCATTGATGTCATCCTGAACGTCAATAAAATCAGAATACCAAACCTGCCTGCGGGATTTTACACTGACTGCCGTTTTAATAGTATGGGACAATAACGTTCGATAGACATCCAGCGCCTTCTGATCTCCCACGGTTTTTGCCAGCCGGGTTTTAACTTTTCCCTTTCGGGGATTTTTTATAAATACAAGCAGCAGATTATCTTTCTGATTATTCATTCGTTATAATATCCTCACATTTTACAGTAATGATCATCAAACTAACCTTACAAGCATTATGAAACAAAAAGGCATTTTTTCGGTATAAAAAATGTTTATTCTCATAAATTTCATTCAACATTTGTAACATGTGATTTACTATTTCTAATTGAATATTAGTTCTGTGTTAATCGATCTAATAATAAAGTATTTACTAAAAAAATATGAATCCGCTAATGTATAAGGCCGGCTTTTTCATTCTTACAATTCTTTTATCTATTTCACTTTTTGCTTCTGAATCTGAGGCACAAAACAGGCCTGGAAATACTGAGCTTGGAATTATCCTGGGTGAACCTACCGGAATCAGCCTGAAATACTGGCAATCGGGTTCCACAGCTTTTGATGGTGCAGCGGCATGGTCTTTCGGCAGAAATGAGTCTGTTCATCTACATGCCACTTACCTTATGCATCAACCGCTTGAAGTAGATCGCGGCAGCCTGGCTCTTTACTACGGCCTGGGTGCCAGAACCGTTCTGGCTGATGATCCAAAACTGGGAGCCAGAATTCCAGTCGGGCTTCAGTACATTATTGCAAACAGCCGGCTGACATTCTTTTTTGAAGTAGCGCCTATTTTTGATGTGATGCCATCAACCAGTTTTGGTGTGAATGGCGGACTTGGAATCCGTTATTTTTTATGATACGCGATCGGGATAGGAATGAGTTGACAGTTCAGTTAACAAATGCATGTTAAGCAAAAAAAGAACCTTCAAGCGTGCGCAAGCTCCTTGAAGCGTTCTTTTGATGACTACAAAGTGACGCTTGAAGGACTTCCGCTTTGCTTCAGACGCTTCAAGGACACTTTTTACATGCCAACTTAGGATAAGGAATTGCCAACTGTCAACTGCGGAATTGTCAACTCAAATTCAGCTCTTGTTTATAAACTCAATAGTTATTCCAAAAGTAGACACTAAAATCGCTCCAGAATCTTACCTCAACTGCTTCGCTTTATTTTATCGATCTCAATTTCGAGTTTCTGCAGCCTCTCTTCTTTTTTGTTTATGTTCTCTTCGGCTTTATCAATTTTTGATTTTACATCATCGAGCAGAGAGCTGCCGCTGCCGGTCGGTTTGAAGTAACTGAGAGATTCTTTCATCTGAATGAGTTCATTGCTCAGTTTGCTAATCTCTTTTCTGAGCCTGTCGGCCTCATCCTGTTTACCTTTTATTTCGGTAAGGTCGTCTGTGGTAAAGTGTTCAACATTTTCTTTACCCACAATATCGGCCGCTGATTTTGCCGCACGGAACCGCTCATAGATTACATCACAAATTTCACGATACTCTTTCCAGAGCCTGTTTTTATGTTTTATGGGCACATATCCTGCTTTTTTAAACTCTTCTTGTAAAGGTTTGGCCTCGTTTACTGCCTCGATAGGATTTTCATGTTTTTGAAGTTCACGAAGCTTGTCGAGAATCTCTTCTTTTTCTTTGAGGTTGTCTTTGCGCTCTTCTTTAACTTCTTTGAAAAATTCCCGGCGCCGGTCGTAAAAATGATCCATCGCCCCTTTGAATTTTTTCCAGATCTTGCCCGATTTCCGGCGCGGCACCGGCCCGATCCGTTTCCACTCTTCCATTAATTGCTGCAACTGATTGTGAGTTTTGCTCCACTCTTCGCAATCTTTCAGCTCCTCGGCTTTCTCAATCAATTTCAGTTTCTTGTCATAGTTGCGGTCTTCCTGTTCACGCAGCTTGTCGAGATTGTCACTCTTTTTCTGATTAAACGCATCTGTGGCCGCCTTGAAACGATCCCACATTTCGTTTTCATCTTTTTGCGGAAGGTTACCCGTTTTTTTCCACTGCCGGTGCAATTTATTGACCCTGCGGGCTGCTTTGGCAAGATCTTCGGCATCAATCAGGGCTTCCGCCTCATCGATCAGTTTTTTCTTCTTAGACAAAAACTTTTCGATGTTTTTCCGATACTTTTTGTCGTACTTAAAACGCATTGAGTGGAAAGTGTCCTGCGTTTTGTGAAACCTATCCCAGACCTCCTGATTTTTTTCGGCCGGTACCCTGCCAATTTTTCTAAACTGTTTGGCATAGTTGTTCAGTTTTTTTTCAATCTCCTGCCAATCCGATTTTTCATCCACACCGCTGATGAACTTCTCCATCTTTTCAAGAATCACCAGCTTTCCGGTCAGGTTGTCTTCTTCCTGCTGCTTTTGCTTTACAAGGCGGTCAACTTTATGTTCTTCAAACGTTTTCAGATATCCTGAAAAAGCAGCATCAAGTTTCTCCTCTTCTTCGGCGGGTATGGGTTTAATCTGCTCCCACTTATTTTTAAAGCGGGCTACATCCCGTGTATGAGTCCACTTTTCTTGATCAATAATTTCTTTGAACTGTTTGAGTAGTTCTTTCTTCTTCTCGAGATTTTCCTGCCGGATTTTTTTCTGTTGTTCGTAATGGGCTTTTTTCTTCTCTTCGAGCTGTTCGCGAAG
>SLPZ01000299.1 GCA_007131725.1 Balneolaceae bacterium | reverse complement strand
CCCGGGTTGCGCTCCATCATTCTTGCTTCGCAATTCTGATTGCCGCTTCACCCGGGGTTATAATATCGGTCATCCCTGCCGGGATTTATTCGGTTCATGCACCAAAACAAATTGTCCTTCAATTTGAGTAAACCAAATCCCCGAATTCACTGTGTAAGTCACCAATGAGAGAAACACCAAACTCCGATAGGAGTGACCGATATTATGGCAAAGCCATCCCTTTTCGGGGTAACCCCGGACAAGTGAGGTGTAAAAAACGCGACTGCGTTTGAACCCGAGCGCAGTCCGGGGATTAGCGAAAAAATCAAAAATCCCGAGGCAAGGAATGAAGAAAAGGCAACAAACAGCATCGAAGGGATTGGGTATAGTCTGCTGAATGCAGAAACCTCAAAAATATTATCCGGATCAGAGAACTATCGAATTTGGGTCATGCAATGCGCAAAACAGGAGTTTGTTTGCATTAATACTCTGCGTTCCTTTGCGCCCACTTGTCCTCCGAAGCCTTGGCGCAGAAGGACTGCGGTTAAAAAAACGGGCAAGCTCAAAAAATTTCAGCCTGTTAGAAAATCACCCAACCACATTTCCGAATAGCGTGCTGTGCTTTGCTTGATAGAAATGGGCCTATAAATTCGTCAGACGAGGGATGAAAAGAGCGCTGTGAACGCAGGTTTTTTTAAATGAATGCCTCTTAAGAGAAAACCTGGAAAATCTAAATCTTAAATTTCTGCGATTTTAGCGCGGTTTTCGGCAATTTTGAGCTCAATTTCGGCCTCTTCCCTTCCCTCACGCAGGGAGAATACACGTTTCTTCAGTTCATCTCTCAGTGTGATGGCTTCTCCCCGATCAATGGTGGAAGCCTCCTCGGCCTTTTCAGCGAGAATAGCCAGTTTGTTATTATTCAGCTCAACAAAACCGCCGCTAACCGCATAGTGAATAGTGCTCTTGTCCTCTATTTCAATCACAATTTCCCCGATACCCAGCGATGAAACAATCGGTGCGTGGTTATAGAGAATCTGAAAGCTTCCCGAACTTCCCGGAACCGTTACGCTTAAAACGTCTCCATCATACAGCGAGCCTTCAGGTGTCAACAGTTGTGCGTAATACGTTTTCTCTTTCGCCACAATACTATATTCTGATTAGGCTTCGGCTTCAGTTTCGGTTTCTGCGAGGACTTTTTCACCTTTTTGCTGTGCCTGCTCAATAGTTCCCACCATGTGGAATGCACTCTCGGGCATGTGATCCAGCTCGCCGTCAAGAATCATATTAAACCCTTTAATCGTGTCATCTATCTTCACGTATTCTCCGGACTGACCGGTAAACTGCTCAGCAACAAAGAACGGCTGGCTGAGGAAACGCTGCACTCTTCTTGCACGCGATACAACCAGTTTGTCTTCATCAGAAAGTTCATCCATACCGAGAATAGCAATAATATCCTGGAGATCTTTGTATTTCTGCAGTATCTCTTTTACACGCTGTGCACAGTTGTAATGGTCATCACCCACAACCTTCGGGTCGAGAATTCGTGAAGTAGAATCCAGCGGATCCACGGCTGGATAGATACCGATCTGGGTAAGTGCACGGCTCAATACGGTTGTTGCATCGAGGTGAGAGAATGTAGTTGCCGGAGCTGGGTCGGTAAGGTCGTCAGCCGGCACATAAATAGCCTGAACCGATGTAATAGAGCCGTCTTTTGTGGATGTAATCCGTTCCTGAAGGTCACCCATTTCGGTAGCCAGCGTTGGCTGATAACCCACTGCCGACGGCATTCGGCCCAACAGTGCCGATACCTCGGAACCTGCCTGGGTAAACCGGAAAATGTTATCAATAAACAGAAGAATATCGCGGGAAACCTCATCACGGAAATACTCGGCTACCGTCAAACCCGACAGTGCTACCCGCATACGTGCACCCGGCGGCTCATTCATCTGGCCGAACACAAGTGTTGCCTGTGATTGCTTCAGAACCTCTTCGTCAACTTTTGAAAGATCCCATTCGCCTTTCTCCATCGCTTCTTTAAATTCATCACCGTAGTTGATCACACCGGATTCTATAAATTCACGAAGAAGGTCATTTCCTTCACGGGTTCGTTCGCCAACTCCGGCAAATACCGACAAACCGCCATGCTGCTTGGCAATATTGTTTATAAGCTCCTGGATGAGAACCGTTTTACCTACACCCGCCCCGCCAAACAGGCCAATTTTACCACCTTTGGCATACGGACAGAGAAGGTCAATCACCTTGATTCCGGTTTCCAGCATTTCTGAGCTGGTGGCCAGATCTTCGAACGAAGGAGCTTCCTTATGGATCGGATAAGAGCGTTTTCCTTCAGGTTTTTTGATGCCGTCAATGGATTCACCCACCACATTAAACAGGCGTCCCCTGATATCCTCGCCCACCGGCATGGCTATAGACTTGCCGGTATCAACCACCTCGGTTTTTCTTTCCAAACCATCCGTCGAGTCCATCGCAACGGTACGAACTCGATTTTCTCCAAGATGCTGCGCTACTTCAAGATACAGCCTTGTGCCATCCTCTTTATCAATGTATAATGCACTTAAAATTTTGGGGAGCTTATCCTGCTCAAAATCTACGTCTACAACGGGGCCAATTACTTGTGCTACAGTTCCTTTATTCATTCAATCAGTTTTTTAAAGTCGTAAGTCTTTAAAGATAGGTTAATTATTATTCGGTTTTTAAAGTGAAATAACCTCTTTTTATATAGCTTTAAAAGTTAGCTGATTCTCTCTCAAAAATCAAAAGATACGTGCATGAAAATAGCAGGTTTTTCTGATACTGGACGTCCTTTCAGGACTTTACAGTTTCATATAATCAATCCGCTTCCTCTTCATACAATTTTTCCAGAAGGTTTTTCATGGCAAACACCAGCATCCGGTTCGACTGGGTGATTACGCGGTTCATCATCAGCAGAAAGGTAACTTCCACTTTTTTAAACTCTTTTGATGAAATGATGGTACTGCACATTTTAATAAACTCCCGATCCTCATTTTCTACCAGCTTGTGAAACTCATCTACTTTTCCGGATATTAACTTCGTTTCCTGTTCCTCTCGTTCAAGCATCATGCCGGTTTCATAAGCATTTTTCATCCTTTCGCTAATGGATTGGTACGCTTTCTGCAACTCGGGAGCTGTCTCTCTTTTAAGAATCTCAAGCTCTTCTCTGAGTTCATATATATTTTTTGCCGCATTCATAATGTTACGGCTTGCCCGCAATAGTTTGTCGATATACGCGGTATGCATTTCATCCATTTCGTACGAAACCAGTTTAGTATAGTACTCAAAAATTTCTGCGTGGTAACGTTCAAGGTCACTGTAATTTACCGGATTGGCAGCCTTAGTGCGGCCAAACTGTTGATGGATATATTTTAGTGAGTAGTAAAGCTGCTGAATGATTTCCTTTCGAAATGCTTCAAGGCCGGCATCAGCTACAGAT
>SLPZ01000280.1 GCA_007131725.1 Balneolaceae bacterium | reverse complement strand
TTTTGTATTCTCTTTTTTTTTTTATATAAATTTTGAACTCAGTTATTTGAAGTGTGTTAATTTTAAATGTTATATAAAACAAAATGTTTATTTGTGAAAACATAAAAAAAATAATTAAAACCAATTTGTATAATGTAATTTCTTTAAGAGATAAAAAACAAGTTAAATCAGATGGTAGTTATGTTTCAGAAGGCGATTTGCTAATGGAAGAAAAAATCATGGAATTTGTTTCATCTCTTGGAACCGGTTATTACCTGATTTCGGAAGAAAAAGATAACAGCGATTTTACATTTGACAAATGGGACACTGCTATTGTAGTTGACCCGATCGATGGAACCGAAAACTTTGTGTCGGGCCTAAAAGAGTGGGGAGTAGGGGTTTCTGTATACCAGTATGGGATTCATGTAGAATCTTTAATTGCTCTACCTGAACTTGATATTTATTTAAAAAGTGGTGATACTTTTCCAAGCTATAATTCTCGTATTTATGGAATCTCAAGCTCTCTTTCCAAAAAAGATATAGAGGATTTAGAAGTTGGGTATGAGTATAGAATTATTGGGTGCTCTATGTACAATATGTATAATGTAATCACCGGATCGTATACAGTCTTTCAAAATCCTAAAGGTGTATCGGTATGGGATATTTTACCAGGCTTTAACCTGGCTTTGGAAAATAATTGTAATGTAATAGTAGAAGGCAAGAAATATAATGGAGAATTCTTACCACCAGATAGAAAATATCGTTTCAGAATCGAACACTAAAGACATTCTTATTCTTGGGAAAGGGCCTAGTGCAATGGCTCTTCCTGATCATATTTTTGAGAATTACTTAGTCATTAATATCAATGATTCCGAGCTTATTTATCCCGGGACATTTGCGGTATTTCATCGACAATGGGTCTATGACAACCTGAAAAAGAATGGTTTTAAGAATCGATGCTACATATCTGATATATCTTACGATGATTTGGACGATCAAATTACTGTACCTTACTATCCTTTTGCAGAAGGCAGTCTTGAACTTTTAATGCAGAAACTACACTCCAAAGAGCTTTTTATAACAGATTTCCTTTTTATAAGTGCTATTAAACTTGCACTAATAGTTGCAAAATTTTCTCCAAAGAATCAGATAAATGTTTTTTTTCTTGGGTTTGACTTTGATTTAACTGAAAGTAGTGGAAAATCATTAAGAACAGATCAAGATGATTTAGAGTACCGAAATGCATTTCTTCAAACCCAGGAATCAATTTTCAGGTATACTGTTCAGTTTTTTAACAAAAAAGAAAGCAGTATTGAAATAAAACATATTGGCAATAAACCCTACAGTTCAATTTCCATTGATGATTTTATCAGTTTGAATAAAGTTGATAAAATCAAAAGAAAAAAGAGCCTGGAAAATTATAACAGCCTGCTTTACGAAGAACTCAAACAGCAGGCTTTGAACGGAAAAACTCTTGTTGTTGCGGAACTCACAAATAATCATGTGGGTGATCCAAACCGACTGAAAAATATGATTCATCTAGCCAAAGATGCTGGAGCTGATCTCATTAAAGTCCAAAAGAGGGATGTTGATAACTTTTATACTAAAATGGAACTTGAAAGTCCGTATAAATCCCCATTTGGTAACACCCTTGGTGATTACCGTAAAGGTGTTGAATTGGGAGATGAATTGTTTAAAATATTAATTAAAGAGTGTTCGGATCACGAAATTGCATGGTTTTCCACTGTATTAGACTACTCTTCTTTTGAATATGTTCAACAATTTGATTGCCCTCTGATTAAACTTCCCTCTACTATATCGAATCACAGAAATTTCATTCAAGAGATAGCGGAGATTTATTATGATGATATTGTGGTTTCTACGGGCTATACAGACCCGCAGTATGAAGATTTTATTTTAAATAATTTTTGCAACAATCAAAGAATCCTGTGGTTATTACAGTGTTCATCAAGCTATCCAACCCCACCAGAAGCAGCACAAATTGCGGTTGTACGCCATTATGATCATTTGCGTGAGAACAAACACCCCAATTTGATGCCTGGATATTCAAGCCACGATGTTGGTTCACAAGGCTGTATGCTGGCAGTAGCATCCGGTGCCAGGATGGTAGAAAAACATGTAAAACTTGGCAACCTTGACTGGGTACATTTTGATGGAGTAGCAGTTGATTTATACAATGATGAGTTTAAAACATTCGTATCGAATGTAAGGAAAGCTGAACTTATGTGTGGTGACGGCACCAAAAGAATACATCCACGCGAGAACCATAAATATGTGCCGAATTTTATTCATAATTAACAAAACTTTAATTCATTTTAACATCTACAATTTTAATCAGTAATCTGTACTTTTTACCATTATAAATTAGTTTTAATATACCATTCTTTAAAATTGTTAAAAATTGGTTCATCGTCATTAGAGTCTGAATCAATATGAAATAGTTTATCAGATTCATCAATTTGCAAGAAATCAATTTTTACTTCATCATTATTCATAGCATTATTTTTCCAATCTACAAGAAATTTGAAATAATTAAATTCCGGATGCCAAACAATGCAATTTCTGATTTTGCCTTCAGATATCGCAGCAATATTGACTATTGAAGTTGAACATGGTGAAATACAAAGATTTGGAATAGTTTCATTTTTTACAACCTTCATCTCAACTGGTATCAATCGGGAATCAATTTGACATCCAATAGAATTTTTAATTATGCTAATATCTTCATTTGATTCTTTAATTGGATGAGGTATATAAATCATTTTCGAGCTATCAATTTCTAAAACTCTGATAATAGTTTTTAAATAGCTAATATAACTCGCAAGTTCAACTCCCTTAGTCATCTTATAAATGGGTGAACTTATTAGTACAGCATAATCATCTACTTTCTTTCCGCGTATAAGATCCCTTTTATAATCTTGCTCATTTTTAATCAGCTCGTGCTTGGTATCAGCTATATCAGCATAAACTGTAAATAATTTTGTTTTAGTTCTATCAAATACTTTAAATCCAATTAGCTTAAAAATTATTTTTCTTAGCCTCTTTCTGCGAAATCTTCTGCTGTAATCTATGTACCCGCCATTATGAATTTTTCCCAAAGTCATGCCCGAATCCATGAGATACAATTCATTAGGTTCCAAAGATGCTGCTAAATGCTCTTGTGTATTTTTATGTCCTGAAAAAACTTTGTTTAATGGCTTATATTTTTTTGCAATTTTGTCTATGTTTAATTTATCTATTTTATTATAGATGTATTCTCTAAATTTTAACACTTTACCATAAACATATTTACTCTTCTTTTTTAATTTTAGCTCAGGTGGATTATAATTACTTAAAGTCTCAATCCAAACTATTTCTTCCCACTTATTTTTATCAATAATATTATTTAATGGCTTCACAGCTTTATTTGGATCTCCTTTTGGTATTATGATAAATAAAAACGATCCCTCTTTTTTTCTGGTGAATTTATACCATGCTTCTTCTGCACTTACATATGTTTTGGGGTCTTTAACTATAAATGCTGTTCGATGATTTTTTTCCATTTTTGATTTTAAGTTAATTTCAAATTATAAGCTTAACTGCCTGTACAGTTTTTTAACAACTTTCTCAAGAACTTGATCTTCTGTATCCAATAAAATTACATTTTCATCAATTGATTCTTCATACATCCCATCAAACCCCGTCAAATTCTTAATCTCACCTCGTTTGGCCTTTTCATACAATCCCTTCGGATCCCGCTTCTGAGCAGTTTCAGGACTGCATGTAACGAAAATTTCGTAAAAACGGTCTTCCGGAAAAAGTTGACGAACCGCGCTCCGGTCTTTTCGATAAGGCGAGACAAACGTACACAACACAATATTTCCATGCTCAAAAAAGAGGCGGGCAACTTCTCCTACTCTTCTGATGTTTTCAGTTCTGTCTTCCGGCGAAAATCCGAGATCACCACATAACCCGTGCCGAACCTGGTCGCCGTCTAAAAGCATTGTTTTCTTGCCCTCTTCCCACAGTTTTTTCTCGAGAGCCCTTGCAATGGAGCTTTTCCCGGCGCCGGATATCCCGGTAAACCAGAGAACCATCGCTTTGTGGCCGTTTCGTTTTTCCCGTTCCTCCCGGGGTATATTCCAGGGTTCCCAGACTACGTCTGGAGAGACGGGGGACCGGGGACCGGGGACCGGTCTTCCGTCTTCTGTCTTCGGTCCAGGTTCTTCAGTCTCCTGTCTTCGCGTATCTGTCTCCAGTCCGAGGTCGTTCGACTCTGTTGAGCCCGCGCGAATCATCCCCGCTCCCACTGTTACATTGGTTGCAGGATCAATCAGCACAAAACTGCCGGTTTTCTGGTTGATCTGGTATGGATCAAAAAAGAGCGGCTGTGAGGTTTGAATTTTCACACGCCCGATTTCATTTAGCTTCAATTTACCTGCATCTTCACGGCTGATCGTATCCACATTCATCCGGTAGATGATTTCTTTCACAAAAGCCTGTGCCGTACGGGTGGTATGCATGATGATATACGGTTTATCGGGCTCCATTTCCTCCTCGTTCATCCAGCATAAATAAGCCTCAAACCGGCTGTCGATATTGGGGATATTTTTCCTTCGCACAATCATATCGCCCCGGCTGATGTCGATCTCATCATCAAGTGTAAAGGTTACAGAATCGCCCGGTTCGGCTTCATCATTATTGCCATCCCGTGTCACAATTTCTTTAATTCTGCTGGACTGTTTTGACGGAAGTGTCAGGATTTCCTCTCCGGGCCGGATTCGGCCGGAAGCCACCCGGCCTGAAAACCCTCTGAAATTCTGATTTGGACGAATCACATATTGCACAGGGAAACGGAAATCAACCACATTGTCAGACGAATCAACTCGAACATTTTCTAAATGATGAAGCAAGGTAGGTCCGTTGTACCACTCCAGGTTTTCGCCTTTTTCCACAACATTATCCCCATTAAGGGCAGATATCGGGATATAGGTGATATTATCTATCTCAAGTTTTTTGGCAAATGACCTGAAATCGGAGACAATACTGTCAAACCGTTTTTGGTTGAAATCAACCAAATCCATTTTATTGATGGCAACCACCAAATGCGGAATTTGCAGCAGAGAAGAAATAAAGGCGTGCCTTTTTGATTGCGTTAACAGCCCTTTGGTTGCATCCACCAGGATAATGGCCAGTTCAGCGGTTGAGGCGCCTGTAACCATATTTCGGGTATACTGGGTATGCCCCGGAGTATCTGCAATGATAAATTTCCGTTTTGGCGTGGCAAAATAGCGATACGCAACATCAATGGTGATTTTTTGCTCACGCTCGGCTTTCAACCCGTCGGTTAACAGTGCAAGGTTTACCTCTTCCTCACCACTGCTGCGGCTTGTTTTTTCGATGGCTTCCATCTGATCCTCAAAAATGGACTTCGAATCGTACAGTAATCGGCCGATCAGTGTACTTTTTCCATCATCCACGCTTCCTGCTGTCGTAAAGCGGAGCAGGTCCATGTCGAGATATTTATCGTTGAAATCGTTTGTCTGTCCGTTGGAGTTGCTCATGAATTGTTTGGTGCTGATTTAGTAACAGGTATTTAATTTATGTAAAATGATTTTTGGCTTATTTTAAAACGACCGATGACGGAGGACAGATGACCGGTCTTCCGTCCCCCGTCTTCCGTCCAGTTCATCTCAAGACAATGCATTTCTAAAAGCTTGCAATTTTATGAATAGTTTATGGCAAAGCTCTTCTGTACTGCTTTTTAAATCTGAAGCGTGCAAATATTTTCTTCTTTCCATAATTCTTAAACACGCAATCACTTCGATCAATGAACGTATTGCATAACCGATAAATCGAGACTGTTCAGCATTCGATTGTGAAGTTGATCCTTCAGCTATATTCAAAGAAATGGACGTCACAGCACGAATAACCTGTGATTTAAGATTAAATTTTTCAACCTCTGGCAGCATCTCTGAGATTTCGTAAATAAAATCTCCCAAATCCAATGATAGCTTCCAAACCTCCAAATCCTCAAATTTATATCTCATAATATTTTGTTGATAATAATGTTCAGTTTTTATGTCATAGCTAATCTTACCCACCGCCGGTCACCGGTCATCCGTCCTCAGTCCTCCGTCTCCAATCACAAAACTAAAAATACCCCTGCCTCTTCCGGTCTTCCATAGCCGTTTCACTTCGTTTGTCATCGTGCCGGTTTCCGCGTTCGGTTTGTCTTGCAGCGGAGACTTCTTCGATAATTTCCTGCAGACTGGATGCACCTGAAAGAACTGCGCCTGTACAGGTTGCATCCCCGATAGTCCGGAACCGTACTGTTTTTTCAACCACTACTTCGTCATCCTGCCGGTTAACAAATTCGGTATCTGCCAGCCACACGCCGCGCCGGTTAAACACCTTGCGTTTATGGGCATAATAGATAGTCGGTATCTCGATTTCCTCCTGGGCAATATATTGCCACACATCCATCTCCGTCCAGTTACTCAGTGGAAAAATTCTGAAGCTTTCACCGGGATTTTTCCGGCCGTTAAACAGGTTCCAGAGTTCCGGCCGCTGATTTTTAGGATCCCACTGGCCGAACACATCCCTGTGTGAAAAAAAGCGTTCTTTTGCCCGCGCTTTCTCTTCATCGCGCCGCCCGCCGCCAATGGCCGCATCAACCTGATGTTCTTTCAGCGTATCCAGCAGGGTTACCGTTTGCAGGGCATTTCTGCTGGCATCCGGGCCGGTTTCTTCCTTCACCCTTCCTTTATCAATCGACTCCTGCACACTTCCCACAATCAGATCCACACCGTGCTTTTCAACGAGATTGTCGCGAAATTCAATGGTTTCCGGGAAGTTGTGCCCGGTATCCACATGCATCAGCGGGAATGGTATATTGCCGGGATGAAACGCTTTAAGTGCAAGATGAAACATACAGATGGAATCCTTGCCTCCTGAAAACAGCAGCACAGGCCGTTCGAACTGTGCCGCCACTTCTCTCATGATAAAAATACCTTCATCTTCCAGAACTTTTAGGTGATTATTCGCTTTTGTCATAAATTACTTTTTCGGCTTTATTTTTTGAAACGATTGATGAATTTGACAATCAGATGTTAAGCGAGTCAAAATAAGATTTTTATCAGCTCTTATCCATAGCTGCATCCACTCCGATTATGAATGCGCCATTTTTTAAATCCGGTTTATTATAGCGAAGGGGCGATTGGTTTGGCCCATTCCTCCCCGAATATCGGTATACCGCATCACCTGCCGCTGTATCCCATTCCATGGTAGGCCCCATTCTTGGGTACAGGTCGGCTGCACCTTCTGCCACCAGGCAAAATTTGAGTGAGCTTCCGGCAGGTATTTGTTCTTTTATCGTTATACCGTACCGGCTTAGTTTTTCTTCCAGTTGAGCCGATTTATGAGAGCGACTGGTAACAACTTTCAAGGGATTTTGAATGTCAGGTTGGCCCGAAAATATTTGTATTTTGTTTCCAGATGAATCAATTTTGAATGAGTCCTGGCCTTTCTGCCCGTAATAAGTGATATTTTTGGCAGGAATATAGACAACTCCGAAGGCTGGCACCTCATTTTCAATAAGTGCAATGTTTACGGTAAACTCTCCATTTTTTTTAATGAATTCTTTGGTTCCGTCAAGCGGGTCAACCAGCCAGAATTGTTTCCACAAACTTCGAACCTGAAAATCAGGCACCCCGCTCTCTTCCGAAATGATGGGAATATTCGGAGTGAGCTCTTCCAGGGCTTTTACAATAACATGATGTGCTGCAAGATCAGCTTTGGTGAGTGGCGATTGATCCTGTTTAATTTCAACTTCAATCTCTTCATCATAATATTCCAGAATCTCATTTCCGGCTTGTTTAACAATTTTCAATAACTCTTCTGATGGTATCAACATTTATTAATTTTTTGATTTAAAATGGCCAGATCAGCGGTACTAAAAGTAAGGTTACGGCTGCAACAATCAAATTGAGCGGCAGGCCGATTTTGATGAAATCGTTAAACCGATAACCACCGGCTCCGTAAACCATCAAATTGGTTTGATAGCCGATCGGGGTGGCAAAGCTTGCCGATGCTGCAAACATGATGGTCATCACATACGGCATAAAATCAACCCCGAGCCCGGCCGAAATGGATATAGCAAAGGGAAAAATCAACACGGCGGCGGCATTGTTTGTAATCGTTTCAGTTAACATCCAGGTCACAAGGTAAGTAGCTATCAAAGCAAGATATGGGTGGTTGCCTGCAAATCCGAGAAATGCCCCTGCAATTGTTGCAGCGGCGCCTGTTATTTCAAGCGCATTCCCGATTCCGAGGGCCGACGCAATCACGATCAGCACCTGCCAATCGATACTGCTTCGCGCCTCGTTTACTTTCACACACCCGGTCAACACAATAGCCGCGGCAGCCAGGAAAGAGGCCTGGAACATCGTCAGTATATTTGTTGTGGCCAGCAACACCATCCCGAACAGGATGCCCCAGGCAATACCGCTTTTTTCGTAATTAAGAGTTCCTTTGTTTGAAAGTGTACTCACCAGAAGAAAATCACTCGAATATTTGTAACGCCGGGCAAAATCGCGCGGGGCCTCCATCAATAAAATATCACCGGTCTTCAGCTCAATATCCCCAATTTTTTTGTTGATTCTCTCACCCCTTCGTGATACGGCCACAACCACGGCGCCAAAGCGATTTCTGAATTCTCCTTCTTTTATCGTCATCCCGTTCAGCGGATTGGTTTGTGAGACAACCGCTTCAACTATATGCCGGTCACGCCGGGGAGTATCCAGCTTAAACACCTGGTCGGTCGCGGGTTCAAGCCCCTGGATAGTCTGCAGATCTGCAATTGAATCCACAAGCCCGGTAAAAATCAGGCGGTCGTTGCCCTGAAGAGTTTCATCAGGCTCAACGGCGGCCAGAATGGTTCCATCACGAATAATCTCAACCAAAAACAAGCCAGGCAATTGCCTCAGCCCGGCCTCCTCAACCGAGCTACCAACAAGGGGGCTGTCCGGCCGCAGCATCATTTCGATGGTGTATTCACGGGTATTCTCGAAATTACTGAGTGCTGTTTCCTTTTTCGGCAACAGTTTATTTCCAAAAATCATCAAGTATAAAAAACCGGCCAGCGCTATCGGTACACCAACAAACGCGGGATCGAACATATTGAGATGCAGACCTTTTTCAGAAATCAGCAGCCCGTTTACAATCAGGTTCGTACTTGTTCCGATGAGTGTGCATGTTCCTCCCAAAATAGCAGCATAACTGAGGGGAATCAGTAATTTTGTGATTGGAATTTGATATTTTTTTGCCCAATCCTGCAGTGCGGGAATGAAGGTTGCAACAATGGGGGTATTATTTAAAAAAGCACTCATTCCCATAACCGGCGGGATAATACGTGCCTGAATTTTAGCCGGGCTGCTTGAATTTCCCAGCAATTTCTTGATGATCAACTGAACGGCCCCGGTCTCCTTCAGCCCCGTTGCCACAACATAGAGTGCACCAACGGTAAGCATCCCCTGGTTTGAAAAGCCCACCAGTGCTTCTGTGGGTGAAACGATACCAAAAACCACAATCACAGTCAGAATTCCGATAAAAACCAGGTCGGCGGGATAGTTTTTGATGGCGAGGAGAATAATCGCCGAAATAATAAGGCCGAGCAGAAAAAGTGTGGTTAGGTCCAATTTGTACCAACTTGAAATTACTTACAGATTAAACTACATAATCGGGATATAATTAATTTGATACAATGAAATCTTTTTGCTGTAATATGATTTTTTTTGGTAAGGTTTTCTCAAGTAAAATCTCAATAATATTGATGGATTTGTTTAAATTTTTGATAAGTAAACATTTAATCTCTTGAATTAATAAAAACCAAATCAAATACAAATTGATTTACTTTCTTCATTTCAATATCCTTGCCCATTACACTGCCACCCAAAATACCACTAATGAAAAAATTAATACATGGAGATAATACTCTTAATCTTACTCATTCTTATTGTATTAGCTATTATAACTGAGTTCTTATTAAAAAATTACTCAAATAAAATCTGGAAAAATAAAATTGAATTTCCTTTCACAAATCCTGAATTACTCAAAAAGTTTAAAAATTTTGACATTGAATTAGGATGGGAACCAAAACCGGTAGAAGAAGCAATAGATACAGGACATCACAGAAGCAGATCATTTAAATCAAAGAATATCAAACCAAAATACTCTATTAATCCGGATGGTTCACGATATCAACCTGATTCTGGCAACAGTTTGAATGGACAGCTAATTGAGTTTTTTGGGGATTCTGCAACTTTTTGCAGAGATGTAGAAGACAATGAAACCTATGAATATTATCTCGAAAAGGATTATGGTTTAGGGCCTTGTAAAAACTTTGGAGTGGGAAGTTATGGTATTGATCAATCATACCTTAGGGCACAAAGACGAATGTCTGGAAATGGGATTGCAGTATTATATATGCCTTTATTGTCATTATATCGAACTGGTGCTTATTACAAACATTATGCAACTCCGGGAAATACTTGGGCATTGAAACCCAGATTTAAAATTAGAAATGGTGAATTAAAGCTTATCCATACACCAATTAAAAAACGTGAAGAGCTTTCAGATCTTTCACAAAATGCTCAAATCATAAGAAAACATGATAATCATTATAAGGATTTCAAAAATTATCTTCTCCCAAATAATGGTTCATATCTAATTTATCTTATAAAAAACAGACATGCTTTACCTGAACTTATAAAGAAATTAAAAAACAAAACTAATAATCGATTACTCATACAAAGTATAAAGATTATTGATAATTCATTAGATAAGTTTACAAATAAATTAACGTATAAAAAATATATGAGAAGTGGAAAAAAACTAATTGAATATTCCGAAGGTGAAGAAGGATTACTTTTTGCAAATATTGTAAAAAAGTTTTGTGAACTTTCAAAATCCCGTGGAAGCAATCCATTTGTATTCGTAAGTCCTCAAGGGTATCCTATGAATTTTCCAAAAGAATACAATCATGCTGCTAAAAAATTAAAATTATTATGCAATGAACATGAAATAATACTGCATGATTTAGGAGAAGATTATTTTTCTTTAGATGATCACCTTCAATCAAAATTTAATGTCCATAAAACACATCCTTCTCCTGAAGGAAATAAGTTTATTGCTGAATGGCTTAATAATAAATTCCAAGAATATAATTATCTGAAGTAAAATCAGAATTTTATTTGATCTGAATCATTTTCCCGGTTTTAACGTCATCATTCGTAATGATTCTATAAAAATATGTACCTGACGCCGAATTACTCATACTTACTGCTATTTCATAATAACCGGTATCCATTTCTTCATTAACAACTGTTTGAACTATTGAACCCAACACATTGATAATCTCAATGCGAATGTGCATGCGTTCAGGTATTGTCACTGGTATGATTGTATTAGCTGAGAATGGATTAGGATAATTTTGTCCCAATTCAAGCAAACCGTCAGACGAAACAAATTCTAAAGTAATTGAACCAATTTCAATATCATTTGCAGCAAATGCACGGTAAGTTATTTTTTCTTCGTTTGTATTCGTTACGGCAAATTTGGCATCACCATTTTCATCTGTGATATTTTGAACTGCTCTGATTTCTGAACTGCCATTTTCTGCCCGTAATTGAATTTCTTCCTGCTTCAACTGCCTGTCCTGGTCATCTCTTAAATTCACTAAGATTTCATTCTCCTGGATACCATTAGCAAGCACCCGCAATTGTGATGATACTACTGAGGACTGTTCCAAACCGGCTTTTGCGGTTTTTAACTCAATGATATTTGAATTTTCACTGATTCTTGTAATAGCTTTTGAACGGACCCGGTAATAATATTTTTTCTCCGGATCTAAACCGCTGATTTCTGCAAAATGACCATTCACTACTTCAAAATTTTCATATCCGCTGATGAAATTTGAAAAATCCGAGTTTTCACTTACATCCAAATAATATTTTTTTGCACCGTCAGCCGGGCCCCAATTGGCTGTAAATCGGGTTAATCCCAATTCTGTAGCTTCACTTGCAACAGGTACTTCCGGATAGGTTTCAACACTCATTCTCGATGAATATACTCCTTTCAAATCATCTAAAACTGCTCTCACACGATAAAAATAAATATCTCCCGGATTAAGATTTATTACTTCATAATTTGTTGAATAACCTGCCTCCCGGCTCTCGAATCCATCTAAAAAACTATTAAATGCACTATCTGATGAAACATCAAGCAAATAAGAAGACGCTTCCGAAACGGCTTCCCAATTTGCCCGGAAGCTATTGGTTGCTACGTCTGTTGGTGAGAGTACTACAGGTGCAATGGGTATAAATTCAATTTCTGCTAGTTCATTAATCTCTACATCTCCACCCGGCCGAATGACTGTTGCTGTAAAAAACGCACGGCCTGCTGAGTAACTTTTTACATTAAAATGAGCTTCACCGTTTTCGTCCGTATTTTCATTTGTAGGTTCAATATCCACATCATCTTTTGTGGATGTTAGATTAACACGAACACCTTCTAAAATATCTCTGTCTTCATCTCGAATTGTTACAGTAATCGTTGATTGATCTTCACCATTTGCTTCAACCTGATGTTTTGATGCAATGACAGATGATTCATCAGGATCTGCGGTAACGAAGTTTACGCTTACTTCATCTGATAATGTGATCCCCATACCTGTAGCCCTGTAATTAACTACTTCAGCAATTTCGTTTCTGACTTCAAAGACAGCTATACCATCAGAATTTGTTATGCTTTGCACTTCTTCTATGTTGGAACTACCTCCTACCGGTTCAAGTGTAATTTCCACACCTCCCAATATATCACCATCCTCATCCCTTGCTGTTACCTGAATTATGGCTTTGGCATTTCCATCAGCCAGAACTTTTTCATGGCTTGCAGTTATTGATGATTCATCAGAATCCACGCCCACAAATCGCACCTCCACCTCTTCGTCAATCTGCGTATCCTCCCCGCTTGCCGTAAATACCACCGCCTCTATCTGACTGCCGCTCACATCAAACCGGGCAACCCCGTCTTCGTTCGTCG
>SLPZ01000173.1 GCA_007131725.1 Balneolaceae bacterium | reverse complement strand
GAAAGATTATGCATAGGGAAAGAAAGGAAAGAAGTGGATGGTCCGGTATTGCGGGTAATCGCAGGGGTAGTTGCCATTGCCTGGTTTCTGAGTAACGGGCAGGCTCAACTACGTGTAAAACTTCGTAGAGTAAACTGCCCGTTGTACGTTGTACGCCGGAGAGCTTCTCCGGCATATATAAACTTTGAGATGGGATTGGTTTGGATGAGATGGATCTTCAGGTATATGGATGATAAAAAAATGTTGGGTTTGATTGGTTTCTGAGTAACGGGCAAGCTCAACTACGTGTAAAACTTCGTAGAGTAAACTGCCCGTTGTACGCCGGATAGCTTCTCCATCCATAGAAGTGCACGGATTTTGATTTGATTGCAGGGTGAGCTTGGCGGCAATAATAAACCATAGAAAAATATGGATGAGATCAAAGATCTGAGTAACGGGCAGGCTGCCCGTTGTACGGTTTTTTACCCATTTTGATTTTCTTCAACATTATCCTCGACGGGCCTGTCTCTCCACCAGTTTGCCAGGAATGAGCCTGAAATATTCATCCAGGGGCCAAAAACAGCCGGAGCCAGGCCCATGGTTGCAACTCTTCCCATCTCAACTGCGATTCCGGAAGGCCAGTCCGCCATTTTGCATGCCCACTTCAAAGGCAATGGTTCGGGAAGAAATTTTGTCCAGGCCGGTTAAACGGCATCCCCAGTATCCCAGGAAATAACCCACCGCATTGTGGATGATTGCTGCGAGAATCAGCAAAAGGCCGATTGTGAGCAGATAATCACGGCCGGCAGCGGTTATTACGGCAATGATGATGACAATCCCTGCCATCGAGATCACCGGCATGGCATCGTGCAGCCATTTGGCTTTTCCCCTGAAGATTCTGTTAAAAATCAAACCGGCGGCGATGGGTAAAATCACCATATTAAAAATGCTCACCATCATGCTGAAAAAATCAATCGGGACGAATTGCCCGGCAAAAAGCTGCATCAGCAGGGGAGTCATCAGCGGCGCCATCAGGGTTGAGATGGCCGTCAGGGTGACAGATAAAGCAAGATTTCCCCGTGCCAGAAATGCCATCACGTTGGAGGCCACACCACCGGGCGAAGAACCGATCAAAACAATACCCGCAGCAATTTCTGCCGGAAATCCGAAAACCATGGCAAGGCTGACTCCAACCACCGGCATTATGGTGTACTGACACACCAACCCAACACCCACACCTTTTGGCATTTTCACAACTCCGGCAAAATCTTTCACGCTCAGTGATGTTCCCATCCCGAACATAATGAGCTGAATCAGCGGTACGATGAGATTTTCTGTGTTATAACCCCTGACATCTGTGATAAGATCAGGATAAAACATCGCCATGGTAACTGCAGCAAATACCCAAACGGTGAACGAGAAACCTTTCAAAGAATCAAATGCCCTGATGCCAATGGCAGAAAAGGTGAAGAAAAGAACGATAACCCAGCCAAAGCCGGAATGGTGACCGAGTATCCATAATAAGACAAAAAACAGAATTGAAAGAAGAGCTAAACCAACAAATGTTCTGTAAAGTATTGTCATTTTTACTTTTAAGTAGTTCAGCGTTCGGTTATCGGGTGTTTAACTCAGTCCACTACTTTCGCTTTTTCCAGGGTTTGTAATCGCCTTTTTGATCCACTCTGTCTTTCGGAATTTCTCGCAAAGGTTTGCATTCTTTCCACTGTTTCTTCATGTCGTCCGGCAGTTTTTGGTACCATCCCGTTCCTTCGGTTTTCCAGGCAATCATTTCATCCGAAACATCTTTGATAATTTTTGCCGGATTGCCCACAGCAACTTTCCGGGACGGAATTTCCATGCCTTCGGGCACAAATGTAAGGGCACCAATGATGCACTCATCACCAACCACGGCATTGTCCATAATTACGGAATTCATTCCAATCAGGCAATTTTTGCCAATGGTACATCCGTGAACTACGGCTCCGTGGCCGATGTGGGATGATTCCTTCAGCCTCACTGTGACACCGGGAAACATATGAATGGTGCAATTCTCCTGAACATTGCAGCCGTCTTCTATCACAATTTTTCCCCAATCACCGCGGATAGCTGCTCCCGGCCCGATGTATACATTTCTGCCAATAATCACATTACCGGTAACTGCTGCCTGCGGATGGATGAAGGCGGTTTCATGAATAACCGGTTTGTAGCCGTTAAATTCGTAAATCATGCAGTTAGTTTTTTAAGTCTAAATATGGGTTTGCTGAAAATCTAAGGAAAAAACCTATAGATTTCTTTTCTGTGCAGTACCCGCTCAAAAGTCAGAATATTACCTTCAATACGCAAACCAACCCTGTAGTTTCCGAATCTGACTTTATAAAATGTACGATATCCTCTTAACTTTTCAATTTTAACGGGCAGATGAGCTTTGTCAAAAAATTCACTTTCTTCGAAAACAAATTGTTCAATTTTTTCTCTCTGTGATGCTGGAATTTTCTTTAAATCCTTCAGAAATTTTTTGTGAACTTTTACTGTCACGCCTTCGTGATTAGTTCATTTTTTGTAAAGCTTTTTAGCTTCCTGGAGATTCAGTGTCTCTACAGGATTGTTCTCTCCGATCAGTTGCCCCAGGGCGTAATCTTCCAGTATTTCTTCGATTTTTTTAAAATCTTCAATATCGATCTGAACGGCAATCTTGTTTTGATTCTCGTCAACAATATATTTTTTTTTGATTACTTCCATCGCGCAAAATCAGTTTTCATTTTACAATTGAACGATATTCTGATTCCAAAAAGTACAAATTATTTTGCTATGAGACGGCATTAGCAATTTTAACCTTGCCACAGATTTTCTACACTCGTTCCAGTATCACAGCATATCCCTGGCCAACACCAACACACATGGTAACCAGTGCATATTTTTTTTTCTGTTTTTGAAGTTCGATAGCGGCTGTCTGTAAAATGCGTCCGCCGCTTGCTCCAAGCGGATGGCCAATGGCGATAGCTCCGCCATTTGGGTTGATTCGGGGGTCATCATCCGCCAAACCCATTTTCCGGGTGCAGGCCAGCACCTGCCCGGCAAAGGCTTCGTTCAATTCAATGATGTCCATTTGATTCAGAGTTAGACCGGCTCGTTTAAGTGCAATTTCTGATGCGAAGACCGGACCAATTCCCATAATCCGGGGTTCAACTCCCGCCACTCCCGAAGCGACAATTCTCGCCACAGGAGTAAGGTTGTGATTTTTGACAGCATTATCGGAGGCGATCAGCATTGCAACGGCGCCGTCATTCAGTCCGGATGAATTCCCGGCTGTAACCGAGCCATTCTTTTTAAAAGCGGGCCTGAGTGTGGCTAAAATCTCCGGGGTGGTTTTCGGTTTGATGAATTCGTCATCACTGAAAATGAGTGGTTCTTGCTTCCGGCGCGGAATTTCAACAGGAACAATTTCTTGAGCTAATCTGCCAGAAGCCTGTGCTTTCCCGGCTTT
>SLPZ01000291.1 GCA_007131725.1 Balneolaceae bacterium | reverse complement strand
GCCTCGGCCGGCCGGCCGAGGAAGCTGGCCGTCCAGGCGGCATAGCAGTGGCAGGCCACGGCCGGCACGCGGGTCGCACCGCGCACCTCGGCGCAGCGAACGCCCCATCCGCTCGGTTGACACGCTGCCCTCGGCCGGCAAGAATGGCGGGTACGACAACGTTTTCGAGGAGCCGTACCGTCGTCCTGCTGACGGCGTGGCTGCGGGCCAAACAGCCCGCGAGAGAGGAACGGTGAGCCATGCTCCAACGCCCCTTCGTCCTCCTCCTACTCGTGCTCGCGGCGGTCGCGCTCAGCCTCGGCGTAGCGCAAGACGCGCCCGCACGCGACGACATCCGCGTCGTCGTCGTGGTGCACGGTGCAGCAGCCGACCCCTTCTGGTCGGTCGTGAAGAACGGCGTCGACCAAGCCGAGATCGACATGGGCGTCACGGTCGAGTACCGCGCCCCCGACACCTTCGACATGGTGCTCATGGCGCAACTCATCGACGCAGCCGTCGCCTCGGCACCCGACGCCCTCGTGGTCTCGATCCCAGACGCCGTCGCGCTCGGTGAATCGATCATGGGCGCAGTCGCGGCCGGCATCCCGGTCTTCTCGATCAACTCCGGCTCCGACGTCTTCCAGGAACTCGGCGTGACCCGCCACATCGGCCAGACCGAGTACGAAGCAGGCCTCGGCGGGGGCCGCCAGGCCGCCGCCATGGGCGCCACCCAAGGACTCTGCGTCAACCACGAGGTCGGCAACGTGGCGCTCGACCTGCGCTGCGAAGGCTTCGCCGACGGCCTCGGCGGCCCCGTCGAAGTGCTGGCCGTGAGCACCGACCCGATCGAGATCCGGGCCGCAGTCATCGCCGCGATGCGCGACACCGCCATCGACGCCGCCCTGGCCACCGGCCCAGTCGGCGGCATCCCCACGCTCGACGCGCTGCGCGAAGTCGGACGAGCCGGCGACCTCGTGTTCGGCACCTTCGACCTGGCCCCCGACCTGCTCCAAGGCGCCGTCGAAGGCGACGTAAGCTTCCTCATCGACCAACAGCAGTGGCTCCAGGGCTACCTCGGCGTCACCACAGCCGTGAACTACGTGCAATACGGCCTACTGCCCGGCAACGAGATCATCCTGACCGGCCCGGGCTTCGTCACGCCCGAAACCGCCGCGCAAGTGATCGCGCTCTCCGCCCGAGGCATCCGCTGACGGCCTAGCACGTGCGTGCGGAGGCGGACTCCGGTCCGCCTCCACACCCAACCGGCCACAGCCCTCGGATGGCTCCCCCAGCATCGAGCCCCAACACGAGCAGCGACGAGCGACTACGGCGCGTCGGCTTCGTCTCGCGCTTCCTCTCCCGACCAGAAACCGGCGCGATAGCAGGAGCGCTCGCCATCTTCGCCTTCTTCTCGATCGTCGCCGGCGACAAGGGCTTCCTGGAACCCCTCGGCATCCGCACCTGGCTCCAGGTCTCAGCCCAACTCGGCATCATCGGCCTCGGCGCCACCCTACTCATGATCGGCGGCCAGTTCGACCTCTCCGTGGGCTCGATGATCGCCGCGGCCGGCATGATGTTCCTCATGCCGGTCGTACACTTCGGCTGGCCCATCTGGCTCGCGCTGCTGGTCACGTTCCTCTTCGCCAGCCTCGTCGGCTTCGTCAACGGCACCATCGTCAACCGGACCGGCCTACCCTCCTTCATCGTCACGCTCGCCTTCCTCTACATCCTGCGCGGCCTCACGCTCGGGGTCACGCGCGCCGTCACCGGCACCACCCAGGTATCCGTACGCTCGTTCATCGGCACGGTCGACGGCGTCGTCACCGGAGCTGACGCCAGGGCCGTCCTCAAGGACAACGTCTTCGGACAACTCTTCAGCTTCGAGTTCCTCGGCCTGCCCGCAGCCGTATGGTGGTGGGCCGGGCTCACGATCGTCGCAGCCTACGTGCTCCTACGAACCTCCTTCGGCAACTGGATCTTCGCCGTCGGCGGCAACCCCGAAGCGGCCCGCAACAGCGGCGTCCCAGTCGAGTTCGTACGCATCGTGCTCTTCATCGGCACAGCAACCTGCGCAACCATCCTGGCGCTCCTGCAAGTCTTCGACCTCGGCTCAGCCGACGTCACCCGCGGGATGCTCAAGGAGTTCGAGGCCATCATCGTCGCCGTCATCGGCGGCACCCTCCTCACCGGCGGCTACGGCACCGTCGTAGGCGCCGTCTTCGGAGCGCTGATCTTCGGCATGACCTCGCAAGGTATCTTCATCGCCCGCTGGAACACCGACTGGTTCCGCGTGTTCCTCGGGGGCCTGCTGCTCGTGGCCGTCATCTTCAACAACTTCATCCGCAAACGCGCAACGGAGGCCAAATGATGGCAGGCGACGGCACGCCGGTCGTGGAGCTGCGCGACATCGTCAAAACCTTCGGACGCGTCGTCGCCCTCAGCGGCGTGTCGATGTCAGTCCAAGCAGGCGAGGTCATGTGCCTCCTCGGCGACAACGGCGCCGGCAAGTCGACACTCATCAAAATCCTCTCCGGCGTCTTCCCACCGACCAAAGGCGAAGTCCGACTACGCAGCGAACCCGTCACCTTCGCCAGCCCACGCGACGCCCAGCAACGCGGCATCGCCACCGTACACCAACACCTGGCGATCCAACCGCTCATGAGCGTCACCCGCAACTTCTTCCTCGGTCGCGAACCCACCATCGGCTGGGGCCCACTCAAGCGGCTCGACGTAGCGACCGCCCGCCGCGTGGCCGTCGAAGAGATGGCACGCATGGGCATCGAAATCCGCGACCCCGACCAAGCGGTCGGCACGATGTCGGGCGGCGAGCGCCAGTGCGTAGCCATCAGCCGCGCAGTCTACTTCGGCGCCGAAGTGCTCATCCTCGACGAGCCAACCGCCGCCCTCGGCGTGCGCCAAGCAGGCACAGTGCTGCGCTACGTCGCGCAGGCACGCGCCCGCGGCCTCGCCGTCATCCTCATCACCCACAACGTCCACCACGCCTACCCCGTCGCCGACGCGTTCACCATCCTACGGCGCGGCAGATCCTACGGCACCTTCCGCAAAACCGACGTGAGCCGCGAGGAAGTACTCAGCATGATGTCCGGCGCGGAGGAACTCGACGCACTCGAGTCAGAACTCGAAGAGTTCGCGCGCAGCGACCGCGACGAGGCCGCTCGCGCTGGCGGCGGGGGCGCCACGGGCTAGGCGCTCAGCCGTCCCCGCCGAGGAGTTCGCGCAGCGCCAGCGAGAGCGCCTGCGACGCATCGATGTCGTGCCGCGCGCACCAGGCCAGGCCCTCGGCCTTGGACAGGATCTGACCGGAGCGAAGGTAGGCGAGCGTACGGCAGGCGTTCGCGACCGCGTACGCGTTCAGCCCTTCGCGCTCCGCCCAGGCGAAGTCGCTGCGGATGGCGCCTTGGGGCACAGTCTCCGGGTGATTATTGTAGTGGGGGAAATGCCAGAACAGGGACTGGCGTGGCAGCG
>SLPZ01000276.1 GCA_007131725.1 Balneolaceae bacterium | reverse complement strand
CGTTCCTGCTGGCATTCTACCACCACACCGCTCGGTTCGTGAGTAAGGCGTATGGCTGAATCGGTTTTGTTTACATGCTGCCCTCCTGCCCCGCTCGAGCGGAAAGTATCCACCCGGATATCTTTCATATCCAGGTTTATCTTAACATCATCATTCACTTCTGGCAAAACAGCAACCGTTGCCGCCGATGTGTGAACTCTGCCCTGCGACTCCGTTTCTGGCACACGCTGAACACGGTGCACACCGCTCTCATATTTCATTTGACCATACACCTCATTTCCGGAAAGTTCAAAAACGATTTCCTTAAAACCGCCCTTTTCACTCTCGGCAACCGACAGCACATTCATTTTCCAGTTCTGTGAATCGGCATAACGGCGGTACATATCGAAAAGGTCACCGGCAAAAATTGCGGCTTCATCACCTCCGGTTCCCGCACGGATTTCTACAATGCAGTTTTTGGAATCGTCAGGATCTTTCGGGATAAGTTTAAATTTGATCTGCTCTTCAAGCTTATCACGCCGCTGTTTAAGTTCGCCGATTTCCTCCTTGGCCAGCTCAGTAATTTCCGGATCCTCGTCGTTGCTGATAATTTCTTCATTGCCCGAAATCTGCTTGCTAACTGACTTCCACTTCTCGTAATCATCAACCAGGTCTTTGAGCTGAGTGTGCTCAATAGTAAGCTCGGCATACTCCTGGGGACGATCGTAAATAGCCGGATCGGCCATCGCCTGGTTCAATTCCTCGTAGCGTTCTTTAACCTGCTGTAATTTGTCTTCTAAATTCATTTTATACTAACTGATTTGGCCTAAATATATTGAATTTGTACCAGATCTACGGAATAGATTTTTTGATATTGATTTTAAAAAAATCTATCAACAGAAAGCACTAACGGATCTCCCTCAGATGCGTTCGATTCAGCTCAGAAAAGCTTTTACATCCTAAAAGGGTTAAAATAATGCGCGTTTCGGCCATCCATCGTTCAAACAAACGGTTCAAGCCATCCGGCTCTTCATTCATCAGTGTTTTGATAACAGGCTGTGCTGCTGCTGTGAAATCTGCTCCAAGAGCCATTGCTTTCACAATATCGAAAGAAGTACGGATGCCGCCGGAACCAATAATCTCAAACTCATACCGATTTTTTAACAGACCAATTTCTTTAATGCATTCAGCCGTAGGGATACCCCAATCATCAAACAATTCGAGTGGCTGATCCTGGCGGTCTCTTCTGTTTTCCACTTTAGCCCAGCTTGTGCCCCCGGCACCTGAAACATCAATCACTTTCACTCCAATGTTTAAAAGTTCCTCAGCCACTTTGGATGAAATTCCAGCACCTGTTTCTTTTATAATTATCGGAATATTTACAACTTCAGCGAGCCATTTAATCCCATCTTTCACACCTCTGAAATTTCGATCGCCTTCAGGCTGCATCAGTTCCTGAAGCGGATTTAAGTGTACAATGATGGAATCTGCACGAATACTTTCAATCAGCAGTCGTATTTTGTCCTGAGATAAACCACCAATTAATTGCACTCCTCCAATATTTGCTGCGATGAAAGCATTGGGAGCATGTTCCCTGACTGTTACAAACGACTCAATTTCTTCCGGGTGTTCGAGCATTGCCCGCTGGCTACCCACTCCAAACGGCAGATTTCTCTTTTCACAAAAAGCAGCTATTTGAGCATTAATTGGTCCGGCTTCCGAATATCCCCCGGTCATTGACGATACAAAAAGGGGAAACGAAAATGAACGACCGAGTAATCTGGCACCCAGGCTGACCTCCGACAAGTCAACTTCAGGCAGAGCATTGTGCATAAAATCATACCGTTCAAAACCGGTTTTTTTCAAATAAGCAACCTTATCCTTTACGGTCAGTTCAACATGGTCTTTTTTTCGCTTTTGTATGGACATTAGACTGTGCTCTGGCTGATAATTTGAAGAGTTTGATAAATGTAAGAGTTATTTTTCTCCCGGCTGCAAAGTTAACAACTTGTGCTGAAGCCAAATAACTGAAATCCTGAAATAATTGTTCACTTTTTTAAGTATATCATTTTATGACTAAACAAAATCATAAACTCTGGCTGATCCCCACTCCCATAGGCAGGTGTAAAGAAAATCATGTTCTGCCAGAGTTCACACTAAAAATCATCAAATCTCTGAATTGTTTTATTGTTGAAAAACCGCAAACTGCAATAAGCTTTTTAAAATGGATAGATCATCCCACTCCAGAATATAAGATGACACTCCGTGTTTTAAATAAAAAAACTCCGGAGCAGGAAATATTCAGCTTTATTAATCTGCTGAAAGAACAGGATGTTGGATTGATGTCGGAGGCCGGTGCACCCGGTGTTGCCGATCCCGGCGCACGATTTGTTGCGCTTGCACACGATCACGGATTTCCGGTTGTGCCCCTTGTTGGCCCCTCTTCCATATTGCTTGCATTAATGGCCTCAGGATTAAACGGGCAGAATTTTTCTTTTCACGGCTATCTTCCTATTGATGAAAACAAACGAAGTGCTATGCTAAAATCCCTTGAAAGCAATTCCATTCAATCAGGACAGACTCAAATTTTTATGGAGACTCCGCATCGTAACCTGCCGCTTTTCAACACATTGATCAAACAACTTCGCCCCGGAACTAAATTATGCATTGCCTGCAACCTTACACAGCCGGATGAATTGATTCTGACAAAACGGATAGAATCCTGGAAAAATGCAGAGATACCGGCCATTCAAAAAAAACCGGCTCTATTCTTAATAAATAGTTTCTGACGAATCTAAATTTCTAAAGACTTCTGAGATGAACAGAATTTCTAAGTCTTGATTTTTGTCCGGTTTTATTCAACTCTGTGTTAAAAAAAATCATCTATTTTAATAACGCATTTTTTACACATTCTCTCAATGTATCGATAATTCGTGATTTTCTGGCTCGAAAACTACTGTGAGACATCTCAAGCTTTTCTGCAACATCTTTATCCTTTTCATTAATATGCTTTAAAACTTTCATAAAAAAGTTTTTCCTTTTTTCTTTGAGTTGTTGAATGCAGTATTCGAGAAGTTTTTCTCTTTCTTCCGAATAGAGTGATTCCACAACCTCCTCACCTGATGTGCCTCTTACACCGGAAAAATATTCGTATTCGCTGGGCACTTCAAATTGCTCCTTCCTAAGTTTCATTAAATATTCATACCTCGCTGCCCTGATTAAATAACCATAAACATCTTTTACTCCGCTGATTTCCCCATTTGATATTTTAACATATACTTTTTCATAAGCCTGCTGTGCACAGTCTTTGGCAGCTTCGCGTTCCGCTTCCATCACCGAAGTCAGATACAAAGCCATTCTCTGAATAATATGCTCTGATAGCTGATTTATGCCGGAAGAATCATCAGATGTAGCTAATTCATAAAACGTTTCAGATGATATTTTTTTCTGATTCAAAAATTAGAGGTTTTTAATATAAAACTTTTTTGATTT
>SLPZ01000149.1 GCA_007131725.1 Balneolaceae bacterium | reverse complement strand
CGCGGACCCACCCTAAATCCCTCCCTATTCCACTGGAAATGCACCAGTGAAACAAGGAGGGACTTTTGTTTTTTTGAAAGATTAAACATTTCGCAAAAAGTCACCCCTTCCTTGTCCCGTTATTTTGCGGGATAGGGAAGGGGCCGGGGGATGGGTTCTAAAGGTTTAACCGCAGTGTTGCGCAGAGTAGTTCGCAGAGGGGCGCAGAGGTTCAGGATGCTTGTTACTGTTTGTTAGATCGCACATCGTGTTTCGTATATCGCATATCGTATATTGAATTTGGAGTGAGGAGTGTTGAGTGCGGTGTGCCCCTCGTTGTCCGGCTGACGAATTTTGATATATGGGTGAATTGTTGAACTGTATTGTGCTGACGCGCGTTGAACTGTTGAACCTGACTGCTGAAGCAACATTGTGCAAAATGCTTCGTGCTGTAAACTTTAGCGTAGGTAGATTGTTGGATCCCAAGCCCTGAAAGGGCGCCAGCAAATAGCCCAGGGCAGAGTGAGCATAGCGAAAGACGCCCTGGGATAAAGCGAGGCCAAAAGAAACCCCGAGCATACAATTATTGAAAAAGCAATGTATTTTTCGAGGGGTTGTGGGTGGTTTTAGAAATTGGAAAATCGTGGTGGGATTGTTCCGGAGGTTTACCGCCCCGATGCAATACAAATCGGGACAGGCAGTGTTGCGCAGAGTAGTTCGCAGAGGGGCGCAGAGGTTCAGGATGCTTGTTACTGTTTGCGGGTTTGGGGATGTTAGATCGCACATCGTATATCGAATCAGGTTTTCTATATACGGTGTGCGGATTCGCAGATACACGGTTCCAATTCATGCCTGTTATTCGTCAGCCGGTAACGGCAACCGGCAGACGAGGGGGACTTGACAGTTCAATGCGAGCAAAGTGAGCACTCATCAATTCCACTCGCCGAAGGCGCCTCTACAGTTCAACGTGCCGCAACCACTTCCATTCGTCAGCCGATCAACGGCAATCGGCAGACGAGGGTTCTTGCCAGTTTAACGCGCGGCAGCGAGAGCAGAAAAATCTGCAAACGAAAAATGGATTCATATTTACTATCATATTTTCCGAAATATTTGATATCATTCATGCCTGTTAGCGATAAAGAATTATCCTCTTAATGAGAGTTTTAAATAGTTAAACAGCCTTAGATCTTTTGATTGAATCACTGAAAAAAATTTATAAACTGCTTCCGGCAGGAGATAAATACAAACTGGTACTGCTTTTCTTTATGATGCTGCTGGCATCGGTACTGGCTGTGGTTGGGATTGGGATGATTCCTGTTTTTGTGGCTGTGGTGCTGGATGCAGACCGCGTTCTGAGCTACCCGGTTGTGGGTCCTGTTCTTGAATTCCTCGATATTCAAACACCTCAGCGGCTGGTGGTGTTTAGTTCCGGGCTGCTTATCCTGGTTTATTTTTTGAAAAATGCCTACATGATGTTCTACCATTATGTGCACAACAAATATATGCTGAACCGTAAACTGATGCTCCAGAATAAACTCTTTAACGCTTACATGCGCTCGCCTTATACCTGGTTCATCAGCAGGAACACGTCTGAACTGCTCAGGAATGTAAACCAGGAAGTAAACCGTATTTTAGACGGCACCCTTAAACCGATCATCAATATTGCCCTGAACAGTATTATGGTGGTTGTGATTGTTGCCGCGCTGCTTGTGGTGGAGCCTTTGATCACGGGGGGCGGCATTTTAATATTCGGCGGGGGCTATTACCTTTTTCTGAGGCTGTCACGCAAGAAAGTCCAAAAGTTTGGCCGGGAATCCCTTCACCACAGAAGATGGATGAACCAGGCCGTATTGCAGGGCCTGGGCGGTTTTAAGGATGCCAAAGTGCTGAACCGGGAAGGGCATTTTTTGAATGAATACAACACCCATGCCGATAAGCACCGGCATTATGACCTCTGGAAAAGCGTAATCAATAAAATACCGGTTCATATGATAGAGCTGATTGCGCTGACCGGCATCCTGTTTATTGCCATTGTGATGGTGTTGCAGTTCCGTGAGCTTAACTCCATTGTTACGGTGCTTGCCCTTTTCGGCGCGTCCGTGGTCAAGATCAAACCCTCACTAACGCAGCTTATGGCGGATGTGAACACCCTTCGTTACAATTACTATTCGGTGGAAGCGGTAAACGAGGATTTAACCAAACTGAGTAGTAAACAGCTCCCGGCCAGAAATGTTTATGCGGATGTGGAGCCGATGAAGATGGAGAATTCGATTGAAATAACGAACCTGTCATTCAGCTATCCCAACACGACTGAACCGGCGGTTAAAAATATCAACCTGGCTATTCAGAAAAATAAGTCGGTGGCATTTGTGGGTCCGTCCGGCGCCGGGAAAACAACGCTGGTGGATGTCATTCTCGGCCTTCTGGAGCCGCAGGAAGGAATGATAACGGTTGACGGGAAAAACATTTTTGATAACATCCAGGCCTGGCAGCGGAATATCGGCTACATCCCCCAGTTTATTTACCTGATGGACGATACCATCCGGAAAAATATCTGTTTTGGCATACCAGAGCATGAAATTGATGAAGAGCAGCTTCGAAGCGTAATTGAAGCGGCACAGCTTGGCGAATTGGTTGATGGCCTTTCTGATGGCGTGGATACCATTGTGGGTGAACGCGGCGTACGCCTCTCCGGCGGCCAGCGGCAGCGCATTGGCATTGCCCGTGCCCTTTATAACAATCCACAGGTTTTGGTGATGGACGAGGCCACTTCCGCGCTCGATAATGTAACCGAACGCTACGTGGTAAAAGCGATTGATGCACTGCGCAGAGAAAAAACCCTCATCATGATTGCCCACCGGCTCACAACCGTAGAAAACTGCGATACCATCTACATGATGAAAGACGCGGAAATTATTGCATCCGGAACTTACGAGGAGTTACTGATGACCAATGAGGAGTTTCGGGAAATGAGTCTCGTGGATGAATAGGGTTCAGGGTGCAGTCTACTACGCCAAGGCTTCGTAGACCAGGGGTGGAGCGAATGCGACATCCCGACAAATTAGGTTTTAGGTCTTAGGTTTTCGGCATGTAGGACCTGGCAGAGTGCCCCGGCAAACCTGACGGGGTTCGGAAAGGACCCACCCTAAATTCCTCCCTATTTCACTGGAAAGGCACCAGTGAAACAAGGAGGGACTTTTATTTTTTTGAAAGATTAAACATTCCGCAAAAAGTCACCCCTTCCTTGTCCCGTTCTTTTGCGGGAAAGGAGCCTGACCGGCTGCCGGCGGTAAGGGGCCGGGCCTGCCTGCCGAATCCCGAAGGCATTCGGGAGTAGGTTGGGGATGGCTTCTGGATGCAGGTTGCGGGATGCTGGTTACTGGTTGTGGGTTGCTGGTTTAGAAAAGCATAGATCGAAAATCGCACATCGTGTTTCGTATATCGCACATCGTATATTGAATTTGGAGTGAGGAGTGCGGTGTGCGGATTTGCAGACACCTGGTTCCCAT
>SLPZ01000191.1 GCA_007131725.1 Balneolaceae bacterium | reverse complement strand
TGGGTATGTTCAAAGTTCTGTCTGTTAGAAAATCCTTAAATCATATTCTGCAAAGCGCCCGGCGCTCAGCTCTTTGCTGAATAGATATGGGCTTTACACTCGTCAGACGCGCCAAAGGCATCCCTGTGGGAAAAAAGCAATCGTCAGACGAGGAATGAGCGGGGTTTAGATAGCTAAGACATCTATTATGCATTCTCTCTGCAGTTCTCTGCCCATCAGGGGCACAAACGGGACGTTTGCGCCATGTCTGTGTGTGGATTGGAAACTCCCCAAACCCCAAACCGCATACCGCATACGCTTTTAATCAACATCCGCTATTCGAACTTCGGCATGCTGTTCTTCATCGGTGGGAAGGCGGAAGTCACGCGGGGTTTTGTCGGCAACGCGCTGGAAAGAATAGTATCCGAAACGGGTGGCGCCGTAGGTTTCCACAACAATGCCGTTGGGGTCTACCGTAATATACCGTCCGCTTAACTGCAGATATGATGTTTGCACACTCGCCCTGGCTCTGCCATAATTCCGCGCCCAGCGCTGATAACGCGGATCTTCTTCTTGTTCTGTATAAACAATTTCGAGCCTGCCGGGAAAACTGACGATGTAGAAGTGGTCATCTTCTGCCTCCTGAATCAACTGCTTCGGATTCACCCGGAATGAGTTTCTGCGATAGTTGCCGTGCATGTCAGACCTCATGTGATACACAATATATCCCTCTTCAGAAACCTCCTGGTTCATAAGAGCCAGGAAAAAGTGCCGCAGTGACCCCTCAAACGCCTTGCGCCGGTTTTCTTCCCAATAGGCAGCCTGGGTGGAATCGGCAGGAACCATCTCTTCAAAATGCTTGTCGCCGGTCCAGCGTGTGCGCAGCCCGGAATGGAAGAATTCATCCAAATGGTACGTGATGCGGTAACCCAGCGCCCGGTTTTCGATCTCGAGCGGTGCCAGTGCCTCGGCAGTAAAGCGCCCCCACCAGCGCGAGCGGAATCGCAGCACTTCGGGATTCATTATTTCGGTGGAATCAGCCATGACCGTCTCCCCAAGGAAAAGCCGCTCAAACCGGTTAACATGCCTCCTCCAGCGCCGGTCAAGATCTCCGGCATAAATTTCATCAAGCTGATACACTACAGTACCAAGTTCCAGGTTTATCCTTTTGCTTTCGCCCACCCTGAGCAGAATATCCACGGATTTTCGTTCATACCCGATGATAGAAACGACAATACGGTGGGAACCCGGTGGGATCCGGTTTATGGCAAAGCGGCCCGCCGGATTGGTAATAGTTCCGATTTTTGTACCTGACAGGAAAACATGGGCATCGCGCAGCGGCTCTCCGGTTTCGGCGTCGACAATTCTTCCTTCAATGTGTGCGGGCATCAGCGTCTGCGATTGCGCAATTGCGGGATAGAACACATTGAAGAAAGTGAAGCAAAGCAACAGAATTATGAACCTTCGCATGGTACCTTTGATAAATGTAATTGCGGTAATGCAGAACCTCTTTCTTATAATTTAACCGAGAGTCAGAAAAATTCAAGTAAAAACGGCGATTTTCCTGTTTAAACCCCATTTTTTTACATTTTTATCAATCAAAAAACAGTTTTATCAGCAGATATAATTTGTAAAGAAATACAGCTCTTGAGTTTAGGGTGAAGGTGTCTTCAATAGTCTTCACTTTTTCTGTTTGACGTTTTCTTATTTCATGATTAATTCGGTTAATCAAATTTCATTCCAGAATTGCCACGGAGTTTTTGGAATTATGTTTTTAGGAATATTAATGTTACCCGGTTCGATACGTGTGGGATTTCTTTTGAGTGAGGGCTTTGGTAACTAACTAAACTTCAGAACGAGGAGATCCTTCGGCTCCAGCCTCGACAGAAATGCAATGTCGTGGCCTTCGCTCAGGATAACAATAGCGTTGGTTGGAATAGTGAACCGGCGTAGGACAAAAATCTGCTATGAATAATTTCCGGATACGCCGGATCTTGATTTCCACTTTACCTGTCATCCTGAACGGAGTCCCGACACGTTTTACGTCGGGACGTAGCTGAAGGATCTCCTCGCACTGAGAACCTGCCGAATAAAAACCAAACCACTCCTCGTTGAAATTACATTGCGCAATCAAATGTTGTTTCGGTATCTTTGCTTCTTACATATTTTATCTATCGGAAAAAATTAAAATCAGACAAAACCGTTAATGCATTCCGGCTTTTAACCTGGCCTGTATTAACCAATCAATCAGTAACGGTTCAATCAACACATGGATTTTTCTGCAATCTTCGCGCAGCACAGGACGCGAAATCTGTTTTTTGCCACCATCAGCTTTACCTACGCGTTTATCATCTACTTTATGACGGTAGCTCCCACGGCCTCTTTCTGGGACCCGGCTGAATATATCGCCATTTCGCATACACTCCAGGTGGCTCACCCGCCCGGTTCACCGTTCTTTGCACTGGTAGGCCGTGTGGTGTCGATGTTTGTACCCACCGAATATGTGGCGCTCAGTATTAATATGATCAGCGTGGTGGCATCCTCGTTCACCATAATGCTGCTCTACCTGATTGTTGTGCGCCTGATACAGGAGTGGCGCGGACCTGCCGACGAGATGGATTTTATGGATCAGCTTGGGATGTATGCAGGCGGCCTGTTTGCTGCATTGACCTTCACCGTTACACATACACAGTGGTTCAATGCCGTGGAGGCCGAGATGTACGCCTCTTCCATGTTTTTTACCGCCTTTGTGGTTTGGATGGCACTGCGCTGGTCGGCAAATCACGATGAGCCTTATTCGGAGCGCTGGCTTGTACTGACTGCTTACTTATTCGGGCTTGGAATCGGGGTTCACCTGCTCAACCTGCTGGCATTCTTTTTTGTGGCGATGATTGTCTACTTCAAAAAAATTGAGTTTTCAATAAAAACGTTTGCACTGCTCATACTCATCTCCATTGCCGGGTTTCTTACCATCTATCCGGTTACCATCATCAACCTGCCCAATTTTGCAGGGCTTATCGGCCCGATGACCTATGGTATCATTGGCCCCATCACATTCCTGGTAATCTTTGTAGCTGCCGTGGCTTTTGCCATCTACTATACCCATAAACAAGGTTACCGCATCGCCAACCTGGTTTTACTCTCATATATGATGATCATCATCGGATACTCCACTTACGCTCTTGTGATTATCCGCTCGCAGGCAGAACCGCCCATTGATGAAAATGACCCATCTACCGTTGAAGCATTTGTGAGTTACCTCAGCCGGGATCAGTACGGACAGACTCCCCTGCTCAGAGGCTACACGTACAACAACCGGACGGGACAGATCGACCGGTCAGAAGAAACTCTTTTCCCGCGTCGGCACTCAAGCCAGCCGCATCACCTCGACTATTATGGCAACTTCGATTCCGACCTGGAATTCTTCCTCGATTATCAGATCAACCACATGTACATGCGCTACCTTTTCTGGAATTATATCGGGAGAGAGGCCGACATACAGGATACGGGCTGGTTTTCGGGTTTTT
>SLPZ01000157.1 GCA_007131725.1 Balneolaceae bacterium | reverse complement strand
TGAAAAATTGCCACGGAAACACGGAAAAGCACGGAATATTCAGTGTTCTTCTGTGTTTCCGTGGCAATAAAGTTTTTTTTTAAGAGATTCTATAGAAAAGAATAACCAGGCAACACAAAAAGTCGTTTATGTAACCACGAGGATGCATGAAGTTTCCTTCACTATTTCCTTCGTGAACCTTCGAGTCTTTGTGCCCTCGTGGTGATAAGTAAGGGCAATATTTTATTATTGAAAAAATTGCCAGATTCGTTCTGAGATAACATAAACAGGATAAAAACAATAACTGAGCATTAAAGACACTATGAATTTTAAATCAAAACTATCGAAAAGAACCTTTACAAAAATTTCGATCAACAAGTAAGTTGAACTCCACAAGAAAAGCAACCCAGACACCGACCCGGCAGTCTTGAAAAAAAACCTGAAGCATTTCCGAAAGCTGAAATCAGAAGGACAAACATGTGACTGCGGCAATCCAATTTGGATTATCGGTTCGGCAGTTGCACGAATGGCTTGTTTTACATGTATAACCGGTGAATCGGATCCCAGCAACGACTACGAAATCAAATAACACTTTGCCCGCGAATGGTTAGCGGATTTTGTAATAAAAATTTTTTAAAAAACAACGGATGATGGCAGACAAACACGAAGAAATCCGAAAATTCCTGGAAAACATGTCCGATACATTCAGCATCCTGGAAGAAGGCATCGATGAACAGACACAAAAAGAGTATCTCGACTACTCCCACTCGTTTGAGACAGGCGAACTGACTGACGAGGAAACAAATCAAGTAAGCGGCATCCTCTTCTCGGCAAAATCTCCGCAGGAAGCAAAGAAAAAAGCATTGACGATATTGGCACACGCGGGAACCGTTACCGCCTTCAGGCAAATAGAAAAATATTACAAGAACGCCGACAATAACCTGAAACCGTGGGCAGCTTTGGCCCTTCAGGAGTGCAGAATGTTCCTTGAAACATCCCTGACCGGCGAAAGCGCGGGCTTCATATCCGGAGGGCTCGGCGGTGTTAAAGACAAAATGCGATACTACATCCTGGTTATGCCCACCGGCGACAAACCGTTCACCCCAACGCAGCAAACGGTCATTGAAAACGAATTTAACCTTGTCGCCAAAGATTTGAATTGCGTGGTAGAAACGGTTTATCCGTCTGGCAGCTATACCGGGCTGACGGCATTGGTGCCGCTGGACGTGGCTGTAGGAACATTCATCGAAACGGGAATAGAACAATGCAATGAACTGGGAGGCTTTGTGTTTGAATATTACTATGTAACCAATATGGACATCCCGGATGAAGAAGAGATTGACGAAATCATAAAAAAAGTAAGAGAATAATAAGCGTCGCTCAGAATTTGTACATGATGATACTCCAATTAAAAAGGAAGGAATATCTATCACCTGAGATCTAACAGGTATTTCAAATTGCTCTTTTCATCGATGTAGGGCTCAATATTGCCTGAGGGAGATGTAATCAACGTAGTTACGCCGGGGCCGTGGCCTGCAACCGTGCTGATACCGTGCACCACCACACCAACCGACCAGGCGCCTTCGCGATAAATCCGCCCGTGTGCGTTGTCGGCATTTTCTATGGCAACAATATCGCCAAATCGAAGAGTATTCAGATTGTAGCGTTCATTGATCCCTTCATCAAACATCTGGATATCATAATCGCCGCTGTGCACACTGTTTCGCCCGAGGCCAGACCCCATAATTTTTGCGGGAATAATATGAGTGACCGGAACTGCCAAACTTCCTTCGTCATTCAGCCCCATGCCATTTTCGGTCATCGCATCCAGCAGGAGGGGTGATAAATTCCTCAGGTATAGATCTTCGCCATTCAGCGCCTCCATTCCCAGGCCCACAACACGCACCTGCATCCGGTCGCCGATATTCAGCACATCGTACACCTCATCATCAAACTCCACCATCACATTTTCGATGCCGCCATGCTTGCCGATTACCGTGCCGGCTTTTCCTTTCGCATCCCCGGATATGATCCGCACCTCGTTGCCAATCTGTGCCAGGATATTCAGGGCGCGCTGGTCGTCGCCGTCGTTCGTGATACTGACGGACGGCTCCACATGGTCGCCTGCCATATCCACGGCCGAATCACCCACCCTGTAGTTATAGGTAATGCTGCCGGTTCCCGGAAGGGCTGCCACTGTGCCTTCCGGTGAAACTCGATAGGTTGCCGGTGTGATAAACGGCTCGCGGACATACCCGGTAACCGCCATCTCAACCAGGCGGTCTCGGTTTACTTCAAGGGGGGTTAGCTGCTGTTCGCTGATTTCATCAGAATTCTGATTTCTGTCGGTGTTTTCAGCCACCAAATCTATCGTGATGCAGCTAAACAGAAAGGTGAAGGCAAACAGTGTGATTGTCAGGTTTTTCATTTTATAAAGGTTTACTTGCAGTTGACGGTTTTTAACGGGGTTGATTAATATCTATAATTCAGATTGAAAATTCCAAAATGGTGGTGAGATTAAGCAAGCACCAATTATAAATTTTGTATCTGAATGAAAATTTCTTTATTTCAGAAGAGAATTTACAAGAGCTATAATAATCCGGGAGTTATGGGACAAAAAGACCGTCTTTCAGATTCATGGATAATTGAGCTGGTTGAGAAGCTGCGATTTTCGGCTGCGAACCTGCCCGACCCGAACGAAATGTCGGAGTTTGATGAAGAGAGCCTGCCAGAAGAGCTAAAGCCGTTTGCCTATGCGGAACGCTACATTCGGGGCAAAGCCAAACCCATTGCCGTAATTACCGGTATTGAAACTGAAAACTTCCCTCCTGCCGATAAACTTTCTGAACCCCAAACCGAATTTTTATTCACCGAAATGATGCGCACCCTGCATGCCTACTGTTTTGATGCCGATTTTCCTAAAGGCCTGCCGGTTGAGCTTAAATATAAACTGCTGCGAAAAAAGTGGAACCGGGAAGCGGTGTATACCGGCGAGGGCGTTACCTGTTTTGAATTTTGTGATTACGAGCCTTCCCGCTGTCCTTTTCCTGAGGAGTTTTGCTGGTGCAAAGATTTTGACGACTGGTAGGCAAAGAAAAAAAAGATCCGCAATGTCTCCGAAAGACATTGCGGATCTTTTGGATTTGGGGTGACGGAAGGTGTCACCATGGTGTTTTATATTTGGATTAGAAAGAATGAAGTGTTTAAGTGAATTTGCTTTTTTGGTGGGTGCAAAAGCATGAATCACTTAATAAAATGGATCAGATTTTGAGAAATGATTTTAAAATACATTAACAATTCAAAAAGCTATGAAACCCCATCAGGATTTGAACCTGAATCTCGCCCTTCGAATGCGGCGGCTTTATCCTGTTAAGCTATGGGGTTGTTGCATGCAAACCTTGTTTTTGTGGAAAAGCATGCTTCTCATATTCCAAGTTTCAATACTTGTTTTAATGTAAATTGAAATATTACTTGCTTTTCATATTCCAATAAATTATTCTATTAATAAGGTACAACTAAATTACTTGAGATGCTTGATACAATTAAAAAAATCGGAGACCAGCTTTTAGAGGGCCAGGGAGTTTGGGCGCGATTGGTTACAGAACCAAAACATAACCCTGATAAAAAGAACTGGGTTTGCCCCATTCTTTTTGATTGCATTGATCAGGAGATTCGGTTTTTGAAAGATGAGATGGAATTGTTTAAGAATAACCACTCTACTTCTGCATTTCGATATGTTTCTCCAACTATTTGGGGACCTCGTGGAAAAAAATGTGCTTTAACTGTTGAACCCAAAAACTTTTCAATGATTATTGAAACTCTGTTTGGGAAAAAAGACGGGGATAAAGGCAGTATGATGAATTCTATTCTGGATTTCGATCCCGAATTTGAGAATCAACCGATCTTTAATGCTCTTCAGGAAATAAATTCATGCCTGTCTAATAAAAAATCCAGTTTAGACTTAAAATCATTTAAAGAAGAGATGGATTTGGGAAGCAACGAAGAGGTTGTTCTATTCTATTCATTGATACGCTCCGAAAATTTTAACAATAGAAAACCCATCAAACTTATTGATTTGGATGGATATGAAGAATTCATCATCGGGAAATTCGCCACACCCAACAATGTAGAAAAGGGAGTGGATTATATTACAGGCAACATTTCTGAAGAAATTATTGAGGCCACATTTTCAGGACGTTACAATATTCACAAAATATTTCAAACCACTGCAAGCAACTATGCTTCAGGATTTTCAGATTTCAAAAAAAACTTTCAATCCAATCCGGCAACCCTGGCTTCATTGGACAAAGCATCTGATTATGTCCTCAACAATCTAAATACAAAAATTGCGGGTGTTAGTCATATTGTTCTTCCCAATTATCTCCACAAGAATCTCAAAGATTTCGACTTGGATCAGATTAAGTCGTTTCTGGATAAAACCGGAGATCTTCTTTTTCAGTATCAGAGTCTCGATACAGAATTAGACAAACATCTTCCTGAACTCGATCTTTTTTGGGTAAACTATATCGCTTTCGAGTCGGATGGCAACTCATTTAAAATCATGAATCACATCAAGGATGTGAACAGTGCTTATTTAAAAAAACTGATTGAAGTTTTCGGACACACAGATTTCGAGTTTAGAAGCTTTTTAGGAGACCGGGCTTATCTCAACCTTCAATCTATTTATCGCATCATTCCGGTTCGAGACGGACAGAAATCGAAAGTAAATCCGGTATTGAATCTCTTTAAAGAGATTCTTGAACAGAAACCGATACAGCAGGAAGTACTATTTGACCATTTTATCACACTGGCTCTTTGCCACTGGTATGGTAGGCACAGGGCTTTTCCCAATGTCCGAAAAATCGATTCCTTCGATTTTGCAATAAAAGATGCAGTCTTCAAATACTCGGCATTAATTTACGCTTTAAAACAACTAAACCTGATTGATATGGAAACAGAAAACAGACAAGAGGAATCCACTGAAACTGTAAAATCCGAGTTTCAGCAAAGAGTTGATGGCTTCTTTGAAAAAATGGAATACGGTGAAGAAGAAAAAGCAATCTTTTACCTTGGTAGGGTTCTTTCTTCAATTGCTTATGCACAGTACAAGAAAGGACACGAGTCAAAACCTGTGCTAAATAAAATCAATTTTAATGGTATGGATGCACAGTCTATAGTTCGATTAAGCCTTGATCTTGCTGAAAAAGTGCGTCAGTACAACATCCATCACGAAACCGATTGGAACTTTGCTAGGTTCCGTGAAAAGTTTAACGAAAAAAACTGGCCACTTACAAAGGAACAGAATGTCTTCTATCTGATGGTGGGCTATTCTTTTGGACTAACTAAATCTGACAATCAATAAAAAAACAGGACCATGAGTATTATAAAAAACAACTCCGACTTTCTATTTATCTACGAAGCAATTAACTGCAATCCGAATGGCGACCCTGACCAGGAAAACAAACCACGGATGGATTACGACACACAAACCAACCTGGTGACTGACACCAGGCTGAAACGATATATTCGGGATTATTTTATGCAAAATGGCAAAGATGTATTTGTGTCAATGGAGGAAGGAAGAAAAGTAGATCCTGACCAAAAACTTGAATTTGTCATCAATCGATTATTATCAGATCCTAAATTGGTCGAAGAATACTTTCAGGGAAATAAAGAGATGAAGGAGACTTTTGATGCAATTATATCAAAAGTAAAAGATAAAGAAGGAGTATTTAAAGAGCTTCAAAAAGCAGAAAATAAAAAGCTCAACTTTTACATACTTGAAAGGCTGGTTAAAGAAACTTTTTTGGACATTAGATTATTCGGAAGTGCATTCGCTGTAAAACAGTTTACTCAGGCATACACAGGCCCGATACAAATTAACTGGGGATATTCGCTGAATAAAGTATATCCCATTGAGTCGGATTCAATCGTAACCATCATGAGTGATGACAGCAGTACATTCGGTAAAGATTACAGGGTACACTACAGCCTGTTAGCATTTCACGGTGTTGCCAATAAACACGCGGCAAAATCTACTGGCTTGTCAGACGAAGACATGAAGGAGTTCCGTTCGGCGGTTTGGAATGCTATTCCTGCCCTGCCAACCCGCTCCAAGTTAAATCAATACCCGAAGCTTTACCTTGAAATCGTCTATAACGATGGATACAACAATGGTCACTTTGGCGATTTACGTGACTATGTGGATTGTAATCCTCAAAGTGGTGTAGATGATTTTAAGAAAGTGAGAAAATACAATGATCTGAATGTTGACTTCTCCAGACTGGAAAAACTGATCAGCGAAAATAAAGGAAATGGCAAGGCAATTAAGGAAGTAAAGGTTCAAACCGCTGAAGGTATCACATTCAATTCCTGATCATATGGAAATCCTGAAATTTGATATTGAAGGCAAATTCGCTCATTTTCGAAAATTTCATGGCAACAATACGGCCATGAGTTATTCGATACCTCCACGCACCACAATTATCGGCATGTTGGCTGCAATCCTTGGCAAAGAAAAGGATACTTATTACGGAAAATTTAAATCCGAAAACTTGAGGATTGGGGTTCGGATTATGCACGATATCAAAAAGTCATTTCACAGAGTCAATTATTTGAAAATTACCAGCCGGGATGACTTTACCGGGAGAAGTGGCAGAATACAAACACCTTTCGAAATCGTAACAGGTCATGATCTTAAAAAGCACATGGTTAGTTATCGATTTTATTTAACTGCGGGTGAGGATGATGATATTTATGACGCATTGAAAAACCATCTTTTATCTGAAGACCGGACATTCAATATCAGTCTGGGTATAGCAGGATTTTCAGCATTCCTATCAAATATTGAAAAAATTCAGGCAACCGAAATTAAAGCCTACAACGAATGGGTGGACATCCATTCAGCCTGCAATAGCGAGCAGGTATTGGAAATTGATTTTCCTGACGATCCTGAAATCAAATTCAACCATATAGAAGAAGAGTTGCTGCCGGCAGATTTCATCGGAGGGGATAAAGGACGCGAATTATTTAGAATGAACCGGGTTTTGTTTGCAACAAGGCCCTTCCCAATGCATGTTAAACTTGACGGCACATATTATCAGCTCAAGAAGTCGAATGATGAAATCGAAAATATCCAGTTTTTAGAATATGCCGGTGTATTCTCATAGCAGAAAAAACAAAGATGGTACACGGGAGGGAAGCAAATATTTATTTGACCATCTTAAAGGAGTAAAAGATAAAGCTCTGTTAAATTTTTCCGGCCGTTTAACTATTCATGAAGCTGAATCTGCCAAATCACTTCTTGAAACCGTTTGCTGGCTGCACGACCTCGGAAAATATACAAGCTATTTTCAAACCTATCTGCTTGAACCGGGCAAGGTTTCAAATGATTTGAAAAGCCACTCTGCACTTGGGGCACATGCTGCATTCAATTACCTGAAACATGATACAACAAAAGCACTTCTTGCCTACTACCTAATAAAACTGCACCACAGCAATCTTTTAAACTTTGACAAGGTTTTATGGCCGGATTTTTACAATGAAAGAAAATGGAGGTTAGTTGACACTTTTGAGAAACAAGTACGAAATATCAACAACTTCGAAGATTTAAAAAAACAACTTCCCGGATTGGATATTTCTCATCTGAAGTTCAATGAGCCCAAAAAGCTATTTAATTATTACAAAAAGGAATTAATTGAAGGTGATTCCATCGAGAATTATTTCATAGTGAATTATCTATTTTCGCTATTGATTGAATCGGATAAGCTCGATGCCTCAGATACGTCACAATATAATTTTACACCATTACCTGAAAATGTTGTTGATAATCGCAAGAACTTTGGGAAACCAACATATCCTGATCGGGAGCTAAGAACCTTTACTCAAAATGAACTTCGCAATTTTGTCCGGACCGAAGTGGTCAAAAACGTTGAGAGAGAAGATATTTTGGAAAAACGAATATTTACCCTTGCCGCACCTACCGGTATTGGGAAAACAATGACCGCCCTCGATTTCGCATTGAAACTCAGGAAAAAAATTGAATCTGTTGAGGGTTACTTACCCCAAATTATATATGGACTGCCTTTTATCAATATCATTGAGCAGGCGCTTCAAGAATATGAGACGACACTTGGTGAAGGCAAGATTTTGGGGCACTATCAATATGCCGATGTTTTTGGCAGTGATGAACCCGAACAAAACACAATAGACGACAAAGAGAGGTTTTATTCACAAAAGAAAATGTCTTGGGATACCTGGCAGAGTGATATTGTGATTACTTCGTTCGTACAATTGTTTGAGACTCTGATAGGCAACCGAAACAAACTCCTGAAAAAATTTCACCACTTTGCAGATTCCATCATCATACTTGATGAAGTGCAAACGCTGGCCATTGAAAAGCTTCCCGTAATTGGAGCGGCGCTGTATTATCTCAGCAAGTTCCTGAATTCGCGAATTATCATCATGACGGCAACTCAGCCAAAGCTTTTTGAGCTCATGAACCGTGAGTTATTGGTTGAGATCAATGAAAATAACCTGAAACCGTTTAACTTACTGACTCAGGATGCTGAAGTTTTTGCCTGTTTTAACAGGACAAAGGTTATCACGGCGATTGAAAGAAAAATGGAGAGCGATGATTTTATTGATTTTTTTGATTCAATATGGACACCCGATAAAAGTTGTCTGATTGTTGTCAACAAAGTGAATCGATCCATTGAAATTTTCGACCTTCTGTCAGAGCATCTGAACAATTCAGAGGTTGAGCTGTTCTATCTTTCAACAAACATTACTCCTGTTGAAAGAAAGCAGAGGATTGAACAGATTAAAAAACTGCTGCCAAACAAAACCTGCATTTTAGTTTCCACTCAGGTAGTTGAGGCAGGAGTTGATCTCGATTTTGACATGGGCATTCGCGATTTGGGGCCAATTGATTCAATAGTCCAGGTAGCTGGCAGGATAAACCGGGAAAATTCAAAAGAGAGAAAAGGATCACCTCTCTTTATAATTGATTTTGGTGATTGTCAGCGTATATATGGCCATGCAACGGAATCCAAAGCACGTCAGGTATTATTAAAAGATGAGATCAATGAAGATAATTATAAGGAATTGGTTGAAGAGTATTTTGAATCTGTTTCAGATGATAGCCAAGCCGATTTTAAAATCTCAAAAGAGGTTTTTCAGGCAATGAAGCAGTTGCGATATGCTTATCCCAATAGCTCTGGACAAAATAAAGATTTGACAGTCAGTGATTTTAAAATTATTGAAAACTCTAACCAGGGTGTCTCTGTTTTTATTGAATTACCCGATGATTCTGAAGGAACCGAAGCGAGAATAGCTTATGAGGCTTTGTTAAAAAATGAAATGCCCAGATATGAATTCGATAGTAAATTCAAGAGAAATTTTCACCAAAGAATTATTGCTGTACCTGATTATTTGCCAAACACAAAAGTACTGATTAAAGAAGACAGGCTTTCAGAAAGTATATTGTGGGTCAAACCAGATGTTTCAAAATATTATTATGACAAAAACACCGGCTACATCCGAACCGGTGAAAAAGAATCTCTGGTCATGTTTTAGAGATGCAGGCCGGGAATAGATCCGCAATGTCTTTCAGAGACATTGCGGATCTGGTGTTTCCCAAGATGCTATAACTCAAATTATACATAAAACCAAAATAAAATATACTTGTTTATATACTTGCTTTGAGTGCTTCAGCGTTAAGCAAATAAAAGTACGATCAACATGCCGCAGATTTCTCTTTATATCGACAAAGAAACCCTCGAAAAAATCGAAAAGGCAGCCGATGCCGAAAAAACCTCGATCTCGAAATGGGTTGGCAAACAGCTAAAAAAGTCCCTGCAAACAGAGTACCCGGAAGATTTTAAAAACCTGTTTGGAGCCATCAGGGATGAATCGTTCCGGGTGCCGGAACGCGAGCCGTTTGATGCGGATGCCAAACGAGAACCTTTCGGATGATTTTCCTGGATACCAATATCTGCATCCATTTTTTGAAGGGAGAACACCCTTCAATCCGGGAAAATCTGCTGGCAACTCCGCCCAGCGAGATTAAAATTCCGGTGATCGTGCATTCTGAACTATTTTACGGTGTTCAGAAAAGCACCCGGAAAAAGGAAAACCTCCGAAAGCTGCGGGAATTTCTGATGCCTTTTGAGATTGTTTCATACACCGAGGAGATGTCCGGAGCCTATGCCGAAATACGTGCCGGGTGTGAGAAAAAAGGAAAGCCGGTTGGCCCGAACGGCCTGCTGATTGCAGCCATTGTATTTGCAAAAAACGGCACGCTTGCAACCCGGAACATAAACGAGTTCAGCCGGATACCCGGCCTGAAACTGACTGAATGGTAAACATAGACTCAAGATCCGCAATGTCTTTCAGAGACATTGCGGATCTGGATTGGGAACACAACGCGTTACAGATAAAAACACAAACTTTTTGTAGATTAAATCATGTCACTCAAAGATCAAATACTGAATAAAATCAAATCCATCAATGATCCCGGGCTGCTGCGTGAGCTATATGAATGGCTCAGGAATGCAGAAAAGAATAAAACTGATCAAATAAATGAGCCTGCTGAAACTTATCGTATTGGAGATACTGTAAAAAATCAGGAAAAAAATGTTAAATCTGGCCACAAACTGAAATCCCCAATTGATTACCTGGATAAAATTGCAGAGAAAGGTGGAGTTGAAGGAATAGAGAACCCGGTGGAATGGCAGAAGAAAGAAAGGCGGGATCGTACGTTAACCATTTCCTGAATTGCTGATGATTCTTCTGGATTCGAACATAGTGATCTACGCTGCAAAGCCAGAATTCAAAAAATTACGTGATTGGCTTCGCAGCCAGTCCATTACTATTTCAGATTTAACAAAACTTGAAGTACTGGGATATCATCAATTAGCTGACATTGAGTTTGAGTGGTTTACCGGCTTTTTTAATAACATCGAATCAATTCCAATTTTAAACAGATATTATTGAGGCAGCTATACCTTTGCGACGATTATATAAAATGAGCCTTGGTGATTCTGTTATTGCAGCTACAGCATTAACCCGCAACCTGGAACTTTGCACAAATAATCAAAAAGATTTTCAATATGTAGAAAAAGTACAATTGACCGATACCAAAAACTTAATTTTCTGATTATTCAGGAAGATCCGCAATGTCTCTGAAAGACATTGCGGATCTCTTCAGAACCAGGAAAACATATGCCAATATCCCAAACCATTATCCGATTCCCCGAAATTCAACTTCGCACACGCGACGCACACAAATTGCGAGGGTACTTTGGAAATCTTTTTAAAGAGAAATCGGAGCTGTTGCACAATCACCTGGAGGGAGGTGAGTTCCGGTACGGCTATCCAAAAGTTCAATACAAAGTTATTGGCGGCACACCCACACTGGTTGGAATTGCGGAGGGGGCACAACTGCTTACGGAACTGTTTCTGAAAATCAGAGAGCTGAATATTGATGGTAAGGTTTACCCGGTGCATCAGAAAAACATTGAAGCGAGGCAGGTGGAGCCGGGGGCAGCCGTAGCACCCATAACCTACCGTTTCGAGACGCTGTGGATGGGGTTAAACCAAAAAAACCATGCCGCTTATAACGAATCAAACCCGCTTGAACAGGAAAAAATGCTCGAAAAAATTCTTGTGGGCAATTGCCTCTCCTTCTTTAAGTCACTGGATATTTTTGTGGAAACAGCCCTGCAAGCCAGGGGGCGCTTTAGCGAAAAAAGCACCCGGTTTAAAAACAACCGCATGATTGCATTTGAAGGGATGTTTGAAATCAACGCCAACCTGCCGGATTACATCGGGCTGGGTAAACAGGTGTCGCGGGGATTTGGCACTATTCGAAATGTGGAGTGAAACGGTAAGAAAAGATCCGCAATGTCTTTCAGAGACATTGCGGATCTCTCAAGTAGGCTGAATTATACAACCTGGCAGAGTGCCGTGCTTTTTCGGCTCCTGCCAGAGTTGTGAACCGTACTATTTGGTACAAGACCCACCGGGACAGGCGCACGCTTGAACCAGCTTTAAATTGATTTGAGCCGCTAAACAGATACTCATAGACATTGCGGATCTCTCAAGTTGGCATTGTTCCTTCAATTTTCTTAAATAGAAGCCGTTATCATTTTCTACATTATTACAAACAAACTCCCATTATATGAATTCAATTGTTGTCACTCCCAAAAACAAAGAGGAACTTCGTTTTCTTAAATCCTTGTTGAAAAAGCTTGGCTATGAAACGAAGGAGCTGTCAGATGAAGAACTTGAAGATGCAGGATTACTTTATTCGATGGTTTCTGAAAAAAAAGAAGACTATGTTCCTGAGCATGAGGTTATGGACGCACTGAAATGAAGGTTCTGTACGAAAAATCATTTCTAAAGGATCTCAAAAAAAGAAAAGATAAAATATTAAAAAAGAGAGTTGAAAATTTGATTTTAGAAATCAAAAAAGCCAGAAACAGGAATGATTTAAAAACAATTGAAAAATTAAAAGGCCACGATTCGGCATACAAAATTCGAGTTGGGAACTACCGGATCGGCCTGTTTATAGAAGACGATATTATAATTTTCAGCAGGCTTTTGCATCGAAAAGAGATTTATAAACAATTTCCATAGATAGAATACCGCATAAAGATCCGCAATGTCTTTGAAAGACATTGCGGATTTCTCTTAAGACCCATGCAAATATACATCACCACATACGGTTCATTTCTGCACATCAAAGACGGGATGTTCCAGGTAAAATACACTGATGAGGACGGAGAAGCAGTAAAAAAGAAAATTCCGCCCAAAAAAGTAACAAGTATTGTTCTGGACAAAGGCACCTCGCTCACATACGAAGCGGTAAAAACCGCCCTGTCTCACAATATCGACATTGTATTTGCCGAGGGCGACGGCGCACCGATCGGCCGCGTTTGGCACAGTAAGCTGGGCAGCACAACCAGAATAAGAAAACGCCAGCTTGAGGCAAGTATGAGTGCGGAAGCCATACCCTGGGTAAAAAAATGGGTGGCCGATAAAATCAACAACCAGGTTGATTTTATTAAAGAACTGAAAAAACACCGGAAAGCTAAAGAAGGCCAAATCAACGATGTTTTGGAGAAAATGGAATCGCTTGCCCAAAAAGTTGAAAAACTGAATGGCGAAACCGTAGCAGACATTGCCGATTCAATTCGCGGATATGAAGGAACTTCAGGCCGTTATTATTTTGGGCTTCTCTCGTCTCTATTGTCAAAAGAATATCAATTTAAAGGACGAAGTTACCGGCCAGCCGAAGATCCTTTCAATGCGTTTTTAAACTATGGGTACGGCATTTTATACAGCCGAAT
>SLPZ01000249.1 GCA_007131725.1 Balneolaceae bacterium | reverse complement strand
ATTGCCAAATTAGCGGATGGTGCAGTAATGGTACGAATGGGTGATACAATGGTGCTTTGTACCGTTGTAAGTAATAAAGATGCAAAACCCGGACAAGATTTTTTCCCTTTAGTTGTTGACCTGCGCGAAAGCTTTACGGCAGCAGGTAAATTTCCCGGTGGATTTTTGAAAAGAGAGGGGCGACCGTCTGACGGCGAAACTCTTGCCAGCCGGTTGATTGACAGAAGTTTGCGGCCACTATTCCCGAAAGGATATTATAACGATACACAAGTCATTTGCCAGGTTTACTCATCTGATGGACAGAACGAAGCGGATGTACTTGGAGCGTTTGGCGCCTCGGCAGCCATCCACATATCCGATATTCCGTACGACGGCCCGATGGCCCAGGTAAAAATCGGCCGTATCGATGGCGAACACGTCATCAATCCGACCATTGACGAGCTTGAAAAAAGCGACATGGATGTGATTGTGGCCGGAACCGCTGAAAGTGTGATTATGATTGAGGGCGAAATGAAAGAGATTTCTGAAACAGAGATGCTCGACGCCATCAAAGAAGCACACAAGGCTATTGTGAAGCTATGTGAGTTCCAGGAAGAGATGAGAAAAGAATTCGGTGTTGAGAAGCGTGAATTTACACCCGAAGAAGAAGACGAAGCACTGAAAAACAAAGTAGTTGAACTTGCCGATGCCCGAATTAAAGAGATTGTGGCAACCGGCCTTGGAAAAGAAGAATACAACGAGCGACTCCGGGAGCTGAAAAATGAAGTGATTGAAACGATTACTGCAGAGGAGGAGTATGAGGAAGCAGATGCCGATATCTCTTCTATGTTTGGTGATTTGGAGAAAAATGCTCTCCGGAATATGATTCTTGAGAAAAAACGGCGAATTGACGGACGGTCACCTGAGGATATCCGTGGCATCTGGACACAGGTTGGATACCTGCCACGATCGCATGGCTCTGCAATTTTTACCCGTGGCGAAACACAGTCGCTGGTATCGGTTACACTCGGAACTAAACGGGATGCCCAGAGTGTGGATACACTCTACTATGAGGAAGACAAAACTTTTATGCTGCACTACAATTTCCCGCCATACTGTACCGGTGAAGCCGGATTTATGCGGGGACCGGGGAGGCGTGAAATCGGCCACGGCCACCTTGCCGAACGAGCCCTGAAAATGGTGCTGCCCGACTTTGATCAGTTTGGATATGTAGTCCGTGTACGATCAGACATTACCGAGTCGAATGGATCATCGTCAATGGCATCCGTTTGCGGAGGTTCTATGGCGCTGATGGATGCGGGAGTACCCGTGCCAAGACCTGTTGCAGGTATTGCGATGGGAATGATTGTGGGAGAAAACGACACAGTTGTCCTGTCAGATATCCGCGGCGAAGAAGATTTTATGGGTGATATGGACTTTAAAACTGCCGGCACCGCCGATGGAATTACCGCCACCCAGATGGATATGAAGGTGCAGGGAATCAGCTTCGAAGTTTTAGAAAATGCCCTGGAGCAGGCACGTGTAGGACGGCTGCACATTTTGGAAAAAATGGCAGAGACCATTTCAACCCCACGGGAAAAAATCTCGGAATATGCACCACAGTTCGTTAATATGACGATTGACGGCGACAGTATCGGTTCGGTGATTGGCCCCGGCGGAAAAGTGATACAGGCTCTGCAAAAAGAGACAGATACCGAAATCTGGATTGAGGAAGATGAGTCAGGAAAAGGCAAAATCACCATTTCTGCGGACAGCCTCGAAAAAGCCGAAAATGCTAAGAAGCGTATTCAGGCAGTTGCCGGCCAGCTTGATGAAGGAGCTGTCTATAAAGGAACCGTGAAAGCGATTAAAGAGTATGGCGCTTTTGTGGAAATTGTACCCGGAAAGGAAGGGCTGCTTCACATATCCGAGCTCGAGCACGGACACGTGAAAAAAGTTGAGGATGTGCTTCGCGTAGGCGATCAGGTAGACGTTAAACTGCTGAAGGTAGAGCACGGCGGCAAACTTCGCCTCTCCAGAAAAGCACTGCTTCCAAAAGATGGTGAATAAAGAGCATCCTCTTTAAACGGAAGACTAATTTTAAAAGCGGCTTCGATCTAAAAATCGGAGCCGCTTTTTTTTGGTTCTGCATTGATTTTGCCCAATGGGCAGTCTTTGTGTCAGGTATGTGAAATCGCTCTTCGTCTGCCGATTGCAGTTGATCGGCTGACGAATGGCAGGACATGAGTTTGAGTTGAACCGAAGAACCGAAAAAAGAATTCAACCCTTACGGATTTAACCGCAGTGGACGCGGAGCAACGCAAAGGCTCTCGTCTGCCGGTTGTAATTTCCCGGCTGATGAATTGTTGGTGCCAGGGGCTTTTGTTTAACAACGACTCCAACCTTTACTGGTTCAACTGCAGTGAGCGCGGAGATGCGCAGAGTTTATTGAAAGGAAGTGAATTATTCAAGGATTCCCGCGCTTCCCGGCGTTCTCCGCGGTTAAATATAGTGAAGGGTTGGGATTTCAGATAAGGTATCGAAAAACCAAAAAGGCAGGTAGTGGGTTTGGGTTGAATTTTTTAATAAGCCTATGACTAAATAATTAATTATTATCATTAACATTATATTAAAGAACATTTTTAGAATATTTAATATTGGTCTAATATGATTCATGAAACTACCTCCAGATACCATTATTTCTGAAAGAAAGTTAAAAGAATACCTGCTAAGCTACAGGAAACGAAATGATAAATCGAAGTGGCTTGCAAAAGCAGGATATAATTACGGAAACTGGAAAAGACTGGAACTTGATATAAGGCTGCAATTATTACCGAATGAAGCAGTTCTTGTTGAAGAAAACCAATTTGGAATTGTTTATGAAATAGTAGAAATAATGGTTGGGCCAAACAGTAAAAAATTACACGTGCGTTCTATTTTGATGAAAGAGCATGCGACGGAAATCACGAAATTTATTACAATGTATCCCTATAAAGATTGAGGTTAATATGAAATTTGAACTGTTTAAAGATGTAGTTTTACGTAAGGATATACCCGAATACAGACTAAAGAAAGGTGATGTTGCTACCATTGTTGAGCACCATCCATCGGAATCATCTGAGGATGGATACTCGCTTGAAGTTTTCAATGCAGTTGGAGAAACAATAGCTGTTGTAACTATTTCTGAATCAGATATAGAAATACTAAAAGAGAATGAAGTATTGAGTGCCAGGCCAATGGGTGGTGTTTGAATTTTTGATAGCTCTTCGTCTGCCGATTGCAGTTGATCGGCTGACGAATTGGTGGTGGAATTAGATAGTGCCGGGGCCATAACTCTGCACGCATGCACAGTTTCATTGATTGATTTTCATCGGTAAAAACCTGCCATTCATCCGGATTCTTTTTACATTTATCAGCATGAAATGGAACAAGATTTTTGTGTTGATTGTCCCAATCACCATGTTAGTTTGCATGGCTAAACCGCTGGTAGCACAAGAGCAGCCCGATCCGAGAGGTGCATTTTTAAGGTCACTTGCTCTGCCGGGCTGGGGCCATCATTATGCCGACAGCGAAAACTGGAGAAGGGGACAGGT
>SLPZ01000147.1 GCA_007131725.1 Balneolaceae bacterium | reverse complement strand
TACGAGAAGTGGAAGTCTGTTAGCAAGCAGATTTCAGGCAACGAAGAAATTATCAGCAACGATGAGGATCCCGAAATTACTGAGTTGGCCAAGGAAGAAATCGGCGAACTTAAACAGCGGCGTGATGAGCTTGAAGAGCAGATCAAATTCAAACTCATTCCAAAAGATCCTGATGATTCCAAAAACTGTATTATAGAGATACGGGCGGGAACCGGCGGTGATGAAGCCGCAATTTTTGCCGGTGACCTGTTTGATATGTACCGCCGCTATGCCGATTCTCAGAACTGGAAAATGAATGTGCTTTCTGTCGCTGAGAGCGAAAAGGGCGGTTTTAAGGAAATTGTTTTTGAACTTTCCGGAAATGAGGTGTACGGCCAAATGAAATATGAGAGCGGTGTGCACCGTGTGCAGCGCGTACCTGAAACAGAATCGCAGGGCAGGGTTCACACATCAGCGGCAACGGTGGCTGTCTTGCCTGAAGTTAATGATGATGTTGAGATAAACCTTGACATGAAAGACATCCGGGTGGATACATTTCGTTCGAGCGGGGCAGGTGGACAGCATGTAAACAAAACCGATTCAGCCATACGCCTCACTCACGAACCGAGCGGTGTGGTGGTAGAATGCCAGCAGGAACGTTCACAGCATCAAAACAAGGAAAAAGCACTGGTGATGCTGAAAACGAAGCTATACGATATGGAGACAGAAAAAATTCGCTCCGAACGTGCAGCCGATCGAAAAAGTCAGGTTTCAACCGGGGACAGAAGTGCAAAAATCAGAACCTATAATTATCCCCAGGGCCGGTTTACCGATCACCGGATCAATCTTACCTTATATAATCTGGATGACATTATGAAGGGAAATCTCGCGGAGATAATTAAAGCAATCCGGGTTGAAGATAACCTGGAAAAACTTAATGCGGTTATGAATTAATGATATTTTGAATCAACCGCATCATCAACTTAAAAATAAAAAGACTTACTATTTTGAACTTTCCAAATCCTTTTTACCGCTGGCGGCCTCATCCCTGGCACGGCCTCGAAGTGGGAGACAATCCGCCATACATCGTAAATGCGTTTATTGAAGTTACATCTTTTGATGCGATTAAATATGAAGTGGATAAACTGACAGGTTACATGCGTGTAGACCGCCCACAGAGAAGCTCATCGATGCCGCCTTCACTCTACGGCTTTATTCCCAGAACGTATTGTGGCGACAATATCGGCAGGCTTTCAAACCACACTAACAAAGGAGACGGTGATCCGCTTGATATCTGCGTGCTGAGTGAGCGCCCCATTGACAGGGCAGAGGTTATTCTTAGCGCACGTGTTATCGGAGGGCTGCACATGATTGACCAGGGTGAAGCTGATGATAAAATTATTTCAGTACTGGATAATGACCGTTACTACAAAACAATCGAAGATATTTCCGAGCTGCCTGAAGTTTTGATTGAAAGGATAAATCACTATTTCGGTACTTATAAACTGATTCCCGGGCAGAATGGAAACGATGTGTTTGTTGATCGTGTATTTGGGAGGCAGGAGGCTGAAAAAGTGGTGCAAGCTGCTATTGAAGATTATAAAGATATGTTTGGTGAATAGTATTTGATTGCATGCCAATATAGTTGAACTGTCTGTTTTATTACAATCAGAAGAAGAATGCCTATTTTAATGAAGTCGTTCAGCAAACTGCAGTTCTGAGCAATTTTTCATATCTTATAAAGCTTTACATGAATTGAAATGGCCGTATTATGCCAACCTGGATACTACATACAGAATTTAAATTTGATGCCGCCCATTACATTGAAGGTTACAATGGAAAGTGCGGGCGAATGCACGGGCACACCTATAAAGTTCATATCTCGGCAAAATCGCACACGCTGAATCCGTCGAAATATTTAAAATCTCCTGATATGGTCTGTGATTTCAAAGAGTTGAAATGGGCCGCGAAAGATGGAAAAAAGGGTGGACTGGATCATACGGTTCTAAACGAATCACTGCCGGTTCCCACAACCGCCGAGCGTATTGCTGAATATATTCACAAAGAAACCCGGGCGCGTATTCCCAAAAATATTCAGTTAAAAGTGACTGTCTGGGAAACAGAAACAAGCTGGGTTGAATACACCGATGAAGATGTTTAATCCAGATAAAGAGCTTTTACAAGAAACAACCAACTGGCGACTGGATGATGTAGCCTATCCGCTGATGGAGGATTTTTATACCATCCAGGGAGAAGGCGTACATACCGGCAAACCTGCCTATTTCATCCGTCTTGCCGGCTGCGATGTGAAATGCTGGTGGTGTGATGTGAAAGAGAGCTGGGATGAAACAAAGCACCCGAAAGTAAAGGCCGGGGAAATAGTTAAGCGTGCAGCGGATAGCGGGGCTGAGTTTGCTGTGATCACCGGTGGCGAGCCACTGCTTCATAATCTTGAAGCTCTAACGATCAGGCTTAAACAGGCAGGCCTGAGTGTTCACATCGAAACAAGTGGGTCATCACCACTTTCCGGCCATCTCGACTGGATTACTCTTTCTCCCAAACGCTTCAAAAAGCCGTTAGATGAAGTTTTTCCCTATGTAGATGAACTCAAAGTGGTTGTGCTGAAAAAGAAAGATCTGGAATGGGCTGAAGAAAATGCAAAAAAATGTCCTGAAACGGCTGCTCTCCTTCTACAACCCGAGTGGGATACACCTTCCTCTATTGATCTGATTGTGGAATACGTCAAAGAAAATCCGCAGTGGGGAATCAGCCTTCAAACGCACAAGTTTTTGAATGTTCGATGAGACATTCGAAAAAAATTAATCTTTTCAGTACTTCCCATTAAATATTTATGATGAGCTACAAAAATTCATCTGTACTAATTACGGGCGCGAGCCAGGGGATCGGAAGAAATATAGCAATTAATTTTTCTTCCCAAACCAATCGCCCAATATTGTTGCTTGCCAGGAATAAGAAAAACCTGGAAGAGACAAAAAATTTGTGTACTAAGGCCGGAGCTTTGCAGGTAGAAATAATTCCTTGCAATGCAGCTCAGGAGGATGAAGTGAATACCCTGAAAATTCCAGAGAATTTTCCGAATCCTGGAATTATTGTAAATAATGCGGGATTTTTTTTGTACAAACCACTGTCTGATACATCGCTTGAAGAATTTCGGAATCAGGTTGATACTAACTTATTTACAGCGGTAAATGTGGTGAACCGTTTTATTGAAGACTTGAAAAAGCTGGACAGGGCGCTAATTGTGAATATCTGTTCAGTAGCGTCTCTTCGGGGATTTGGTGACAGCGGAGCTTATGCTGCTGCAAAACATGCACTTCTTGGATATAACCGATCACTGCGAGAAGAGCTTAAAGAAACGAACATTGCAGTTAGCGCGATAAATCTCGGGCAAACACAATCGCCTTCATGGAATCAGTCAGATATCAGCCCTGAGCGCTTGAATAGTCCATCAGATATTGCATCACTTATCGTGGCTATTTCCAATCTATCGGAGCGTACGGTAGTCGAAGAAATGATTATTCAACCGCAGCATGGCAGGGTTCCTCCTATGTAAAAATTAAATTTTAGTAGGT
>SLPZ01000153.1 GCA_007131725.1 Balneolaceae bacterium | reverse complement strand
TTCAGCATGCGGCTGATGGTTTCTGAAACATCAACGCTTGTGGTACCCACCAGAACAGGCTGGCCTTTTTCGTGATATTCACGAATTTTATCGAGGGTGGCTTTGAATTTTTCACGCTTTGTACGGAAAATCAGGTCTTCCCTGTCATCCCGGATAATCGGCCTGTTCGTTGGTATAACCGTCACATCCAGGTTGTAAATTTCGCTGAATTCACCCTCTTCAGTAGCGGCGGTACCGGTCATACCCGCAAGCTTGTGGTACATTCTGAAATAGTTCTGAAGGGTGATGGTGGCATACGTTTGCGTGGCCGCTTCAATCTTCACATTTTCCTTGGCTTCGATAGCCTGGTGCAAACCGTCAGAATATCGCCTTCCGGACAAAATACGTCCAGTGTGCTCATCAACAATCTGTACTTTCCCGTCCTGAACAATGTACTCTTCTTCGCGTTCAAAGAGGGTATAGGCTTTCAGCAACTGGTTCACGGTATGAATGCGGTCACCTCTTTCGGCAAAGAGCCGGTGCAGGTCGTTGAACCGTTTTTCCCGTTCCTGCTTTACCTCTTCCTTAATCTCTTCTATTTTTTTGGTTTTATAATCGTCGCTGAATTCCTCGTTTGATTCTACTTCTTCAATTCTTTCTTTTCGAAGCTGTTCAATTTCCTCTTCGATTACCGATGTTTCCACTCCAAGATCGGGAATCACAAAAAATTCATCCCCTTCTTTTTCTGTGGTGATGAACTCCCGCCCTTTTTCGGTCATCTCAATGGATTTTTGCTTCATATCCACCGCATAGTAGAGGTACTCATCTACAAAAGGCAGGTTTTTAGCATTGTCAGCCAGGTAAAAACTTTCTGTTTGCTGAACCAGCCTCTGGAAATGAGGCTCCTGCATCATTTTCCGGAATTTGCGGTTTTTCGGGAATCCGCGTTCTGCGCGATAAAGGGCCAGACCTGCTTTTTCTTCGTTGCCCTCGTTGTAGTGTTTTTCGGCTTCGTTTATCAGGTTTGCCACAAGCTTCTTCTGGGCATTCACAAGAGATTCGACCCTGGGCTGCATCTCTTCGTATTTCTGCTGGCCGGTAGACTGCGGCACCGGGCCGGAAATAATGAGCGGTGTCCGGGCTTCATCGATCAGGATCGAGTCCACCTCGTCAATAATGGCGTAGTGATGTTTCCCCTGGACAAGCTGCTCTTCTTCGGCCACCATGTTGTCGCGCAGGTAATCGAAACCAAATTCGTTGTTGGTGCCGTAGGTAACATCGGCTTTATAGGCTTTGCGCCGCGCTTCGGTGTTTGGATCGTAGCGGTCAATACAATCCACATGCATTCCGTGGAAATTGAAGATGGGTTCGTTCCATTCGGCATCACGCTGGGCCAGGTAGGTATTTACGGTAACTACGTGCACGCCACGGCCCGCCAGTGCATTCAGATAGCACGGAAAAATAGCAGCAAGAGTTTTACCTTCACCCGTTTTCATTTCAGCGATACTGCTGTTGTGCATGGCAACGGCGCCCACAAGCTGCACATCGTAGGGAATCATATTCCATTCAATTTCATTACCGGCAACTTTCCACTTTTTGCCAACAAACCGGCGGCAGGTATCTTTCAATACTGCATAGGCTTCAGGAAGTATTTCATCGAGCGTATCTTCCAGTATTTCGAGCCATTCGTTTTCGAGCTCTTCGAGGCGGTCAGAAAATTCCCGGCGCTCATCGAGGGTGATGGATTCATCATGCGAATCCATTTTCTCTTTAATTTCGGTGATCTGCTCACTCACTTCTTTGGTGCGCTCATGAATCAGGTTTTTGAACTCTTCGGTCTTGCCTTTTAACTCATCATCAGTAAGAGCTTTGATGTCTTCTTCGTAGCTTTTTATCTCTTCAACAACAGGCCAGATTTTTTTTAGGTCTCTGGAGCTTTTGGTGCCAAAAATTTTGGTGAGAATATTGGAAATTTGATCTAACATGTATATAAAAATCGATTTTTATTCAATTGAACAAGTTACGGCTAAATCGTACAGTGTTCAACAAATGAACATTGGATGATCTGATGTTTTGAATATTGTCTTGATTATGGCAACTATGCGAAAGAATGTATACCAAGAACCATGCCATTGTTTCATACAAGTGAAGTAACGTAAGATTGGCAGAAAGATTGAGCGAAAAAAAAGCAAAATAACCTGTGGCTGACTTCCGCATTGGAGCCCCGGCGAAATTTCTTACCAAAGAGTCAGTGAATTTTTTTGATTCATTCAATGTCAAAGCTTTGTATAGGTGATTACTGTGTGATAAAAAAAATCCTGTCGATAAACTGCTGCCCCAGTGGTTGGTTTACTACATTATCCAACACCTTTATAAATAAACTCTGCGCTCAGTGCCTGCCCTCGTCACATCGGGGCGGTTAAACCCTGACATTACCCATAAAAAATTATGTGCTGGTTATGATGTTTACTGTGCAAACAACCCGGCCTTGAATAAATTGGCGAATCAGTGAATCTATAGATGCGCGAAAGAACAATTCGTTACCGGCCAAGTCTTTTGATTACAGTGACAAACCGTGATGGCCCATTCGAATTGTTCAGCGCAGCTACAATGAGTGCGCCAATTTATTCACAGCCTTGTCCCGACAAGCTTGTCGGGATGGTTCGTTTTGCCCCGCAGGGATCCCGATGGGGGATCAAGCCAAAATGAACAACCAATAGCCTTAACGCTTTAAAACGTTGTGCTGCAATATATTTTATTAAAATCAGTGTATTACATGGGTAATGTCAGCGGTTAAACCCCTGGTACTAATCTTGCCACGATTTTCTAATCCAAAATCCATCCTTAACCCCTCGAATTGATACATTGCTTTTTCATTACCGGCATGCTCGGGGTATGGTTTTCTTTCTCGTTTTTACCCAGGGCGTCTTTCGCGATGCTCACTTTGCCCTGGGCTGTTTGATGACGCCCACTTCGGGGCTTGTTCACTACATTATCAAATGCCATCTTCGATGAACACCCATTATTCAGTGATGATAAGGCGCCTACGGCGCATAGAATTGATTCATTCAGCTTTTTTATCACACAGTGATCCTATTTGGGACAAAGATATCGCTCATCCTGCGTGCATAGGAATTTCTGATGTGGAAAAAGTTTTAGTGGGCATTTAATCAGACTCTGACGGGAGGCCTCAAAAGACAGGCCACTCTGTCAGGTCTTAAAATTTGTCAGGTCTTTAAATATGAGAAGGCAAAAGTTAAATTCTACTGCTTTTCACTTCTTGCTTACCTTCCTCCGGGTTCGGCATATTCTTCTATCCATTTGCGAACCTGTTCGTACCAGTAGATTGAGTTGTTCGGTTTCAATATCCAGTGGTTTTCATCGGGATAGTAGATCAGGCGGGAGTCGATATCTTTTGCCTGAAGGGTCCTGAAAAGTTCGAAAGCCTGGCCAACGGGTACACGATAATCGAGCTGACCATGGATGATAAGTGCCGGTGTGTGGAAGTTTTCTGCAAAATAGTGAGGTGAAATCTGCTCGTAAATATCATGTTCCCAGTAGTTTCCGAAGCGGTCGGTGTGAACGGCAAAATCGGCCG
>SLPZ01000044.1 GCA_007131725.1 Balneolaceae bacterium | reverse complement strand
GAAGTGAGCACCAAAGGCTTTATGCTTACAGCCGGAATTACTTTCTGATGTGTGAAATAAATTATGATTTGAACATGGCCCCTTGTCTCAGGCAAGGGGCTTTTTTGTTGGCGTTAAATTAAGTGATTAATATCATGATTAATATAAACTTATATATTAATATCAAAATAATACATTTGTATATGCCTTTAATGGTGTTAATATTTTATTTATCATTACATCAAAAATTAAATACAGAATGGTCTAAATCTAAATTATTTGAAACATTATTATGAAAGTGATATGATTCTGATGTAAATTTAACATAGAGGTTAAAAAGACGAACATCTGGAATTAACATTAAATAATAACAAGCCTTAAGAATAATCTTACTAATCTAATCCACATGAAATGAAAAAGATAATCGCTTTACTATGTACAATGGGAATGGTTGCTATGGGTTTAAGTGAATCCCATGCGCAAGATGCCCGCTTTGGTTTAAAAGGGGGGGTAACGTATTACAAGGGAACAGTTGATGCTAACCTTGGGTTTTTCAGCCTTGAGCTCGAATCAGATTCAAGAATTGGTTTTTCCGGTGGTTTATTTATGGAATATCCGCTATCAGATCTTATTTCAATTCAACCTGAAATTCTGTTTATCCAAAAAAATCAAAAAGAGTCAGAAGATTTCTTTGAATTGAATGGGTTCAATGATTTTAATGATTTCGATGATTTTGATGATGAACCCCTGGTAGAAACAACATTATCTTACATAGATGTGCCGGTTCTTCTTAAAGTTAATATTCCTTTAGAAGGAGATGTGCAGCCATTTATAACAGTCGGTCCCTATGTTGGATATTTGTTAGATGCCAAAGACAATTTGAATGGCACTGATGAATTTGATGATTTTGACGATATCGGAAGTATTAAAGACCTTGTCAAAGATTTTAATTACGGCCTGATTATTGGTGGCGGTGTTAATTTTGGCAATTTGTTTTTGGAGCTTCGGTATGATATGGGCCTTGCAAACATATTTGATGAAGATGAGCTGATGAATGGAGATTTAAACGACTTTGATGATGATTTTGACTTGTTCGGTGATATGGATATTTCTGCCCGTATAAGCGGCCTCTCTTTTTCAATAGGTATCAGATTTTAAGAATGTTTAATACCGGCAGTTCGGTTTTGAAATTGAATAAATCAAAGTGGGTAATATTTTAAACAAGTATTACCCATTTATTTTTTCTTCTCTGATTTATCGGTTATACATCAAAAGGCAGGCCTATCATTTTCATTTGCAGAATATTCAGTAAAATTTTTGGCTCACTGTTGGGAATAAGTTCAGCGAATTTGATCCAGGCTTCTGAACTCATATTTTTGGCTTCTTTTTTTGTTTCTTCGAGTGCTCCCGATGCCCGCACTAAATCTATAGCTTCGGCCAGTACTGCTTTTTCTCTTCGCGTTTGCTCATTACACAATATTTCTTTCAGGCGGTTACTTTTCTCCGGTTCCAGTTTTTTAATAGCTTTGGCTATCACATAGGTCAGTTTACCACCCGAAATATCTTCTCCGCAAACTTTGCTCCATTTGTCTGAACTGCTGAAATTCAGAACATCATCTGCCAGTTGAAAGCCCACGGCAAATGCCCTTGCAAAATCAACAGCAGCCTTTTTAATTTCCTCGTCAGATTCTGCCAGTACTGCTGCTACTTCGGCAATTCCCTTTGGGCCCGCGGCGGTTTTGTAATCATACATTTGCAGTATTTTTGATTCGATGTCATCCTTCAGCCAAACCGACAGGTTATCAGAAGTCATATTTTTTGACCAATAGATGTCGAGAGTCTGCCCGAAGTGTGCTTTCAGATGGGTGTCGTTCATAATTTGATAGATGCGGAGTTTTTGATCTGCCGTCATATGTTTTTGGTGCATCAGCTCAACAAAAGGGAGAAAATAGAGAGTGTTTCCCGCATTAATGGCCACATCAACACCATATTTTAAGTGCAGAGACGGCTGGCCTCTTCTCAACTCAGACTGATCCTGAATATCGTCGATGATCAGAGATCCGGTATGTATTAGTTCTGAAAGGCAAATTCCAAGTTCAAAATTGGCTGATGATTTTCCCAGGGCCTCCAGCATCCAGATGCCAAATATTGGACGCCATCTTTTACCTCTTCGCATAATCATATCCCAAAGCGGTTTGCTGATCAAATCTGTGTAGGCTTTCGGCTCATTTTTCCAATGTGGCGTCCCTACATATCCGGAGATGTGATTTTCGGAGATAACTCTCGGCAGAAACTCTTCAAGGCGTTTGTTAACCCGGTCTGCGAGTTTATTCATATAGTCCTGAAAATTGAATATGAAGCCGTATCCATAAAACTCTGCTCTTGCCATTCCGGTAATTTTTCTACCTGCCATACTGCCGCTTACGTTACCGATGCCTTCCCAGATCGTTCGTGCAATACCTGATAACGGAATTTCCTGGTTATTAACGGTGGCTTCATATGTCAGCGAAAGATCAAGCTCTGCAATATCAATTTTCCATCGTACCGGGTAGTTGACACGGGTTCTCGGGCATTCCCAGAATGATAAAGGCTTTGATTGTATTTCTGAGAGAAACACCGGCCCTGAGTCATTTTGCAACAGAACTGCCTTTGAATGAATAGCTTCATTTGTTTTCGCGTACCTTAAAGAGGATACGATGATATCACTTCCATTATCAAGATTGATTCCAAACCAGTCCCATCCCATAACTTTATCCTGATGCTGATCATCACTCGAAATGAACAAGCCCGTATTTCCCCATTGATGGTCCATCCACGCTTTTCCTGTAATTTTTTCACTGCCGGCCAGGCCGGTAACATCAAGTTTCGGATAACATCGGTACATCATATCAACCTCAGGCAGGTCAGCTCCTTCTGTAGCGCAAAATTCGAACAGTCCGGTTTGCGGCCGCAAATATAGAGTGCAGTTTTTTTCATCATCCAAAAGTGGAATGCTAATTTCGAAGCAGTCGCTTTTTTGCCGGAGTGAAAACTCTTCCCAGCTAACATCAGGTGAATGGCCGGATACATCTGCCGACACTTCTTTCAGAAGTACAGGGCGGGCAGGGCCGTGCGTTTCCATTTCTCTTATCTGGATGTCATAGAAATCACGGTCTATTTCAAGGTTTGATCTCTCTTTCAGAAATTCAATGTACCTTTTTCGGCTGGTTTCATCAATCTGGCTTCGTGTATGATTCTTGCCGGTTTCTGGATTCAGTATAGAGTATATCAAAGAAAAAGCGGGCAATGAATCGTTATTGCTATTGGGAGGATAATGCCGGAAAAAGGAGACCATAAAGAATCTTTTTTCGATTTTTTCACCTTCAAAAAAGCCATGGTAAAACCACCACTCCACAGCTGATTCGGGATGCGGTTTTTCCACTGGAATCGTTCTTGTTTTGGTGATTTTCATAAGCCGCAGGTTATTAGATATTCAAACACTTTTGAAATTAGATTAGCAATATTATGCAAGATAGCAAATTTCAAAATAGATGTGATGTTTAAAGTAAATTATTTCATAAAGATGTCTACAGAAATTATTCTTATATATAACTTAAATATTCAAATAAT
>SLPZ01000050.1 GCA_007131725.1 Balneolaceae bacterium | reverse complement strand
GGAAGTGTGGAAATTGCCAGGATTGCGGCAAAAAGGGTTTTAATGATATTTTTCATGGCTTTTGATGCAGTTATTTATTTTTTGTTAGTACGATTTCCTTGGGTTCTCTTTGATGAAGCCGAAGTTCAACATGTTCGTTTAATTTAGTTGGTACATCCAGCCCTACAATACTTGCCTGAACCGGAAGTATTCTGTGCCCCCGGTCAATCAATACGGCAACACAAACTTTTTTAAAGGCAGAAAGTTCCTGAATTCTCCGGATAACATTGAACATGGAGCCGCCGCTGAAAATAACATCATCCACTATCACCAGAATTTCATTTTCTCCGGGTTGTTCGGGAAATGTGAAGTCATCCGTATCATCAACCTGTATGTTGTGAAGCGGAATGGTTTTTGCCGAGGCGTGTTCAAGGTGTTGTTTAATAACTTTAGCCACAGCCATTCCGCGGCTGTTCAACCCGATAAGGCGTACTGATGAACTGTGTGCCATTTCGTAAATTTGATAAGCCATGCGTTTGAGTGTGCGTTCTATACGTTTATTGTCCAGCAGAATCATAGAAAAAGGTGCTAATTTTGTGATAAAGAGATTATATTATTACAATATAAAAAAGAATAAAACAGTAGCGTTTAAAGTACGTTAAGAGACTGAAAGTTAACACTAAGACTTTAGAAAGATGAGCAACATTTTAAAGAACTCATTATTAATCGGAAGCGGGTTTGCAGGCGGGCTTATAGCAGGCTGTTTGCTGTCGCGGGTTTCGGAGAAAGAGAAGTTGCAGCAAATGATGGAGAGGGTGGAAAAGAGGCTGGAGGAGCTGAACCAGAGAAGCCTTACCATGAAATTAAGAAGTGCTGAACAACTTCAGGAAGTACGAAATAAACTCCGCAAGGAGCTCAGTAATCCGGTGCCCGACCTGTACAAAGCCACCGAATCCCTGACTCTTGATGAAAGTGACCTGACTGATGTCTGAACAGGCCCGGCCATACCGTGAAAATCTTTTTCAATGGATTTGGCAGCAGCTTGAATTCGACTGCCAAAACCTTAGCACGGTATGTGGTAAGGAACTATCTATAGCTGATCCGGGCAAATTGAATCATGCTGGCGGACCCGATTTTTTAGGAGCACACATTGTGGCAAACGGGCTGCATTGGCATGGCAGCGTTGAAATACACAAAACATCGGCTGATTGGCACGCCCACAATCATGGGAAAGACAAAAATTTTGACAGTGTAATCCTGCATGTTGTTTTCCAGGATAACGCAAAAATACCGGCCACAACATCTGACGGGTCTACCCCGATGGTTCTTGTCCTGAAGCCCTACCTGCACAAAAGCCTGAACCACCTTCTGAGTTTGAAACAGACTGACGGTTTGCCATGCGGCGGCAGTGTTGCTTTTATCAACCAGGATGCCTTCAACAAACAGATTGAAGAAGCCCATAAAGAGTATTTTGAATACAAGGTGAAAGAGCTGTTGCAGGAATACAATCCCTCTCTGCGCATGTCGCAGGCATGGCGGGAGATGTTAATCATTCAGGTTTATAAAACACTTGGAATTCCGGCCAACCGGCTGCAGATGGGAGAGTTTGCAAAATGGTTGTTGGGCAAGAATTACCAGGCTAATACAGCCGATGAGTTTGTTGAGTTTGCTTATGCCCGGGCATTTTCGGAGAAATCAGAGGCAGGCATAACGATACATTGGAATCACAGCGGTATGCGCCCGGCAAGCCGCCCCCGGAAAAGGGTGGGTCAGGCTGCTGCGTGGCATTATGCCATTTCCCGATTATCGTTCAAAAAGTTTCTGAATGAGCCTGAACAAGCCTGGCAAGATATTCTGAGTGCTGTGCCGGCCGGAAAGGTGCCGGGGAAATCACGCATGCAGATCATTAAAAATACCGTTTACTTTCCGGCCGTTTATCTTCTGGGTGATATTTTACAATCTGAATCGCTGAAGACAGAGGCATTTTCCAGATGGCAGAAGGCAAGCCAGATAGTGCCGGAAGAGGTCAGAAAGCCTTTTAAAAAAGCGGGATTTGAACTGTCCGGCCTAAACAAAAAGCTTGGCCTTGCCCATCAATATAAACGATACTGTTTGCAGCGAAACTGTCACCGCTGTAAAGTATTTAAAAGTTCAATTGGGTCTTGAACCTTTTCAAGACTCTCTCTATCTTTGGTGTCTGTCAATAAACTGAGACAGATTGCCCGGTCGTCTAATGGCAGGACAGCTGGTTTTGGTCCAGTCAGTGGGGGTTCGAGTCCTCCCCGGGCAACAGTACAAGCTAAAGAGTACCAGGCCGGTATTCTTTTTCTTTTTTAAAAACATGACTTTACAGTTAATTGGATACGCCATTAGCCATTTTTGCAGGGAGAAGTAACCTCGCACTTGCCCGTGCCATTGCAGAGAGTTACGGAGTAAGTCTGGGTGAGTTGACGATTAAATCTTTTTCAGATGGCGAACTTTATGTAAAGTATGAGCAGAGTATCAGGGGTGAAGACATTTTTGTGATACAATCCACCCCGCCGCCCGGCGACAACATTATTGAGTTGTTGCTATTGCTCGATGCAGCAAAGCGGGCTTCCGTGAAACGTGTAACGGCTGTAATTCCCTATTTTGGCTATGCAAGGCAGGACAGGAAAGATCAGCCGAGAGTATCCATCGCATCAAAACTGATGGGTAATGTTCTTGTTGAGGCCGGTGCCGACCGGATACTGACGATGGACTTGCACGCTTCACAAATACAGGGATTTTTTGATATTCCGCTTGACCATTTATATGCAAGCAGGATATTTGTTGATTATTTCACTACAAATTCCATCGATAACCTGGTTGTGGTAGCACCGGATGTTGGAAGTTTGAAAATGGCCCGTGCTTATTCGAAGAAGCTCGGGGCCGGCCTGGCTTTTGTTGACAAACGAAGGCCTAAACAGAATGTGGCAGAGGTATTGAACATTATAGGCGAAGTAGAAAACAAAAATGTGTTAATCGTGGATGATTTGATTGACACTGCCGGTACCCTGACCAATGCAGCTGTAGCACTGAAAGACCGCGGAGCTCTCAGTGTGATGGCAACCTGTACACATCCGATATTGTCGGGGCCTGCATTTCAGCGCATTGAAGATTCTCCCATTGATGAGTTGCTGGTTACTGATACGGTGCCATTAAGAAAACCATCAAACAAAATTAAAGTACTTAGTGTTGCAGGAATATTTGCTGAGGCAATTCAGCGAATACATACCAACGACACGATCAGTGCTCTATTTGATGATTAATTGAATAACTGAAAACAATGAAACAAACAAATCTATACGAACTGGAAGGCGAAGAAAGAGAAATCAGCAGAAGAACGAAAAGTGAACTGCGTGAAAATCTGAGAGTACCTGCCGTACTTTATGGCCCTAAAGTTAAAGAAAATATTCATTTCTCTATTCTTGAGTCCGATCTTGAAAAAATTCTATCCGTGAGCCAAACCAAGCTTCAGCGCCTCACGATAAACGGAAAAGAATACAACACACTGCTGAAAAATGTGGATTATGATCCGGTAACAGACCGGTGCATCCACGCCGATTTTTATGTGCTCGATCCTGAAACACCGGTTAAACT
>SLPZ01000269.1 GCA_007131725.1 Balneolaceae bacterium | reverse complement strand
TATCAATGGCGGTTTGCAGCTCTCCATCAAACTCCCGGTTTAGGGTTTTCATGATTTTGAGGCTCATTATCTCGTGGCTGAAATCATCAATCAGCGTGTGTTCCAGGGTGTGGGAGAGAGGCCCGTGGCCCACATCGTGCAGAAGAATGGCAATCAGCGTTCCGGTAACCTCGGCATCACTGATGGTGGTGTCTTTTTCACGGAGGTTTTTCAGAACACGCTGCCCCAATTCAAGAGCCCCGATTGCGTGAGAAAACCGGGTGTGTTCGGCGGCAGGAAATACCAGGTAACTCAGCCCGAGCTGCCGGATTCGCCGCAGGCGCTGAACATGAGCGTGGTCTATCAATTTCAGGATAATTCCCTTCGGAATGGTGATGAATCCATGAACCGGGTCACTAAAAATTTTGTATTGGCTGCTCTTATCCATCAGAAACAGGGCTGAAAAGGTACTGCTCTCTGTTTTCGATTTCGGGCAGCCGGGCCGGGCGCTGCTTTTCCACATCAAACAAAACACCGGTTGTCTGGGTTACGGCCTTCAACTCGTGATCATCTTTTGAATAAATTGCCTGAAAACCTTTTACGCTGCTGTTCCCGTACTCTTTTACAGAACTGCCCACCAGCAATGTTTCTGGATGCAAGATCGGTTTTACATAACTCATTTCAAGGTGAACCAGTACAAAACTGATTCCCTCTTCCATCGATTTACGGAACTCTGGCACATGCCGGATGAAGTCGATCCGGGCCTCCTCAAAATAGGTGTTAAATACCGCATTATTAACGTGGTTTAGGGCATCGAGATCCCTGAACCGGACGTTGATTTCGGTCCAGTGATAAAATGCATTGGGGTGATATTCAGGTCTTAGCATGCTTTTATGAATTTTTCAATTTTCTAAAGGTAATGAGAATCGGGCAGGAAAAAAGAAGAAATTAGATTATGGAAAGAGGTATTGATGGGATTATTCACAGGAGAATTCGGTATCTGTGCAAGATAGGTGTGGCATGCTTTCCGAAAGGACGTTTATGTGAAATAATAAAAGATATTTATTGATTGCTGTTCTCTTTATTTCTTCCGCCCTCTCCCTGGCCGCCACCCTGTCCCAGTCCGCGCCCTTCCGGATCTCCCTGCCCGAGGCCGCGGCCACCTCTTTGTCCTTCACCACGGCCTTCACGATACTGGTGGTCATCTATTTCAAGCTTTTCTAAAGTATCCGGAGGCAGAGATTCAGCATCATCAGGTAGTAGGTGATCGATGCCGATAGTATCAATCTGCAATTCTCTCTGAGCATCAAGCTGAACTCCATCGCCCTGTCCCATTCCACGGCCTGGTCGGTCAACAGATTCACGATAAGAATCTTTGATGGCATCGTGGGTGTCATGCAGCCAGCCAAAAGGTGCAATCAGAGTTAGGGCTCCTGCATAAAGGATAATAGCTGCGATAACTGCCGTAAATACCTCTTTTGGTATTTTGATTTTATCAAAAAAGGAGACTTTTTGTTCACTCTGGACTGTTTTCTTAATTTTATTGCGGCGGAAATAAATCAAAAATGTTTTCCAGTTGTAAATAAAAAGATGGATGAGAGAGAGGATAATAATGATGAGCGCCATAACCTGGTGCAACGAAGACCATTGAACTTTACTCAGGCCGGCCACTGTCCATCCTGTTGATTCAGCAATGCTGCATGGCGGTGCAAAATAAATTACCACGCCTGAAACGGCTAATCCCAAAAAACAGAGTGCCAATAAAACTGATACAAAACTTCGATAAGAAAATGATGCTTTTTTATTTCTCATTTTTTCGCTCAAACAATTTCAAAAAATTCAATAAAGATCTGGAAACTTTAATACTTCAAGCCTCACTATTATTTTAAGAATTGATTATTAGGTTAATGTGTAGTTTTAAAGAGATCAGAAATGCTGAATTGAGATACTTTTGATTGTTATATTCTGTGAACTTGATAAAAATTTAAACTCAACCAATCATCTAAAGAATGCTGGACCAGGAATCACAAACACTTCTCGAAGAATTAATTATCACCCCAAGCCCAACCGGTTACGAATCGAAGGGGCAGCAGATCTGGAAAGATTATCTCAAAAAATATTCTGACCGCGTGGAATCGGATGCGTACGGGTCTGCCCTGGCGCGGATTGAAACAAATGCCGATGTGGCCACGGTTATGATTGAAGCTCACGCCGATGAAATCGGGATGGTAGTGCAGCACATCTCCGATAAAGGTTTTGTGACGCTGAATAAACTGGGCGGCAGCGACTCAACCATAGCCAGGGGCAAACGGGTTTACATCCACAACAAAAGCGGCAGAGTGACCGGTGTGGTGGGTAATACGGCTATTCATCTTCAGGACAACAAAAACGGCGGCGGCAAACAGCCCGCTTGGAAAGATATTTATGTGGATATCGGGGTTTCCTCAAAAGAAGAAGCCCTGGAAATGATCCAGGTGGGAGATCCGGTAACCTATACGGACGATCTCGAATTTCTAAATGATGAAATCATCACAGGCCGGGCTTTGGATAACCGCATCGGCAGTTTTGCTATTGCCAGGGTAATGCGAAATCTCTATACACAAAAAAATAAGCTTAAGGTAAATGTGATGGCACTGAACTCCATACAGGAAGAAGTGGGCGGATTTGGCGCCCGGATGATGAGTTTTCGCCATATGCCTGATGCCGCAATTGTCACAGATGTTACTCATGCCACTGATACTCCGGGAATCAACAATAAAGAACATGGCACGGTTAAATTGGGTGAAGGACCTACCGTGCAACACGGAGGAGCTAATCATCCCGGTGTTGTGGAACTGATTGAGAAAACTGCTTCAAATCACAAAATCAGCATTCAGCATGAGGCCACGTCTATTCGAACGGGAACCGATACTGACAGTATCTTTTATCAGCGAACCGGAATTCCAAGCGCGCTGATTTCACTGCCGCTTCGATACATGCACTCGCCAGTTGAAACAGCATCACTCACCGACCTGGAAAACCTTGTTACATTAATGACAGAGACGGTGCTTGCTATGGAGCCGGATCAGGAGTTTACTTTGTAAATTTACCTGTTCAGTATTGCAATTATCAGTTTCATTAGTTTATACTGATAGAATAGTATTCGTTTTTCAATAGCTCAGATAAAGCAGGAGTAGTTACATCTGTAAAGGGATCAAAAACAGGGATGGTATTAGGATGTAATTGTTGAATTCTTTCCAGAAGTCAACTGAACTGCACAGCTAACAATCAACCATAAATAATCTGGCTATGGCGAATACAAATAATAACGGGAACTCCATAAATCGAAAAAAACTATTTGCAGGCATTTGCCTTGCACTTTTACCAACTGCTTTTTCATTTGTTCTGGTGAGTAATATTCTCCAGCAATTGAAAACAGAATTTATATTAACCAATGCACATGTCGGGGCTATCGGCGGAGCTGCTCTTTGGGGCATGGCGATATCGTTGTTAGTCATTGGCCCGACTTTAGAAAAAATCGGGTTCAAAAATGCAGCGAGGGGTGCTTTCATCAGCCACCTTGCCGGGGTAACACTGTTTCTTGCTGCCTATCCATTTGCCGGCGAACCCTATGCTTTTTGGATCTT
>SLPZ01000298.1 GCA_007131725.1 Balneolaceae bacterium | reverse complement strand
GCAGCAGCGAGTGTCCATCGGCGTGATTCGTGCAGCCCTACTTTTTCCGAAACATCGATAAACGTGCCATCGCCCTGATTTTCATACAGGTAGTTCAGCCCGCCGTTTGTGGCATATTCATAATTGTCGGGCATCATACGGGTATCTGCCAAGTCGAATAGATTTACATCTTCGTGGTAGTATCCACCGATGAAAAGATCCAGGTATCCGTTGTTGTTATAATCGAGCCAGACAGCCGTGTTGGCATTGATGTACTCCGGAAGCCCGCTCTCTTCGGTTACACGGGTAAAGCCCTGTCCTTCTTCATTCCTGAATAATTCAGGCCTTCCCCATCTGTACAAAAACAGGTCTTCATATCCGCTGTTATTATAATCTCCCCAAATTGTGCCCATAGATGCACCCAGGCCGGGAATATTCAGATCGGCAATCCCCATCTCTTCAGCCACATCTACAAACTCACCGTTACCTAAGTTCATATACAGTGCATTTTTTGCACCGAATTCGCTGTTGGTCAGATAGAAATCGTGCAGCCCGTTATTATTAAAATCAACCACAGAAACGGAAGCACCTATCGATGAAATCTGAGGCAGGATGTGATGAAGCTTTTCATCAACAGTTACTCTCTGATGCACAAAATCGATTCCGAGTTGCTCGGTTATATCCTCAAGGAAAAAACCGTAGCGCTCCATCACTTCTTCCATATTGCCGATAAATTCGGCATTTACGAACTCATCATACTTTTTCATGCCAAACGGAACAAACAGCAGCATGATGAAGATGAGAACCACGAGTATTTTTTTATAGAGCTCGTTATTCATAGCAACAGTGAATCTGTTATGTCAGATAGTCGGGGATTAAATTATGAGCAGCATCCTCAGATAAAACAGACAACAATTCTACCTGATTTTTTATGATGAAAATGTTGGCAAGAGATCTTTCGGATTGCAACTCAATTGCTGTTAAACAGTTACAGAAAAATGAGAATAAGTTAACGCTGAACATGATTTCTCACAGTTTCAAACGCATCGACAATATACAAAATGGAAGCGTTTTCTTCTAAATTTTTACCTTGTTCATTTTTAATTCACATCTAATTATTAATAGAGACGAAAACTAATAATTGTAATGTCAACGACACTATGCCGGTATGCATACAAAGATGAAAATTAATCCAAAAAAGTCGTTAGACCTTTTTTGCCCTGCGGGCCGACATTGAAACACAAAGGTTTATGAGCATTTATTAAAGAATGAACCCCTACTGGTTTCAATGTCGGGATTAACCCCGACAAATCATTGATTCACAATGATTTGTCGGCCCTTCGGGCAAAATTGTCATTGTTCCAATGACAATTTTGGGATTAATCCTGAACATAATCATTCACCCGAAACAGGAGTACGGAATCGTTGTTTCTTGCAACGAGTATATTTGACGTTCCATTGTTTGATGTAAATTCCCGGATAGCCCTGGCCTGTCCTTTAACCAAAAATCCGCTGTCACGATAGTGCACCGGTTCAAAATTGCCTTGTCCGTCACCAATCAGCAGAAGGCCGAATCCGGCATCCTGTCGGCCGCCCATGCTGGGTTTAACATCGTATAAATTGCCGGCAAGCAGAATGTCAATGTACCCGTTACCGTTAAAATCCCCGGTGTGAATGGCTTTTACCGGAAATAGCTGGGCGTCAAAAGGAAGCGGCACTTTTTGATAAGAGCCGTTACCGTCATTCAGCAGCACAATCGAACGAAGTTCCCTGATCTGTTTCTTCAGTGACTCCTCCAGTTTTTGAGGATCAAACAGGTCAGTCAGATTCCTTGAAGCGTAATCTTTATAGTTTCGTATACCGCGGGCTATGTTCGGAATCTGAGCTCTCAGCTCATCAAGCTGCTCAAAAGGTTTTTCCTGGCCGTCCACAAAATAGGATAATACCGGTGCTGTCTGCCCGCTGTTGTCAAAATCATTCACGTACATGTTGATTGGCGAATCCTGCGAGGCCTGGATCCGGCTGTTTATTCCAAAATTACCAACTATCAGGTCCGGATGACCGTTTCCGGTCAAATCTTCTGCTTTAACAGATTGCCACAATCCCTGCAAATGGCCAAGGTCCATTTCATCTGTTTGCTTCACCAGTTGTCCGTCCCGGTTTTCAAAGTAGTGAATGGTCATCCACTCACCCACTACCACCAGGTCGGGCAAATCACGGCCGGGCTGGTAAATCCATTCGGCTGACGTTACATTGCCGATGGTTTCCAGTTCCGGAGCAATCTCTTCGGTCATATCCTCAAAAACTCCGAGGCTGTTGTTTTCAAGAATAAAACTTCTGGGACCAATTCCATATCTCCACGGCACCGTATGGCCGCCTACAAACAGATCGAGATGTCCGTTTCCGTTTACATCAGCCGCCTTCACAACAGAACCGTTCACCATAAATTCCGGAACACTATTTAGCGATTTTTTAAATGTTCCGTCCCCCTGGTTTATATAGACTCTGTCGAGGAGTTCCGTAGAATTGCCGGTATATTCATTTCCGCTGCTCACTACATAAAGATCCGGATAGCCGTTTCCGGTCGCATCAAAAAAGAGTGCGTCAACATCTTCACTCCTTCGGTCGGCCAGAATATCCGGCTGTTCAGACTCTGTAAATGTTCCATCACTGTTTTGCAGAAACAGCTTTCCCGGAAAATCTCTTGCTCCTCCGATGAAATAATCATCAAGCCCGTTTCCGTTTACATCTGCCACAGCCAGTGCCGGCCCCAGTTTTGAAAGTTTGTAAGGCATCAGCGGTTCGCGGGCAAAATCATCGAACGTATTTTCGCGGTGTCTGTGATCAATCTGTTTTTGATCGGTGATGTCCGTAAAAAGAGGCTGATTCCCAGATTGATGAAGCCGGGTATAATCGAAATCACCATCAGCTTCCGACTGATTCAACTCCAGCGTCTGATTGGCTTCCACATCATATAATGTCTGATACTTAAAACCGGGCCAGATTACCAGCAGTGAATCTGCTGCTGTTCGTTCGCCAAGTCCGAAATGCAGCACATGGTCTACCGATGACTGAAATCCCCGAGTTGGGTTTTGCTCCCTGTAAAAAATATCATCATCATGATAAAGAAACACTTTTGCACCGATACTGGTGGTGTTATAACCCTCACCGTTCAGCTTCACTTTCAGGTAGTTTGAGGATTCATTCTCCCCGGTAGTGTTTTTGTAGATAAATGCCGGGGCATTGATGTTGTTAACCACCAGGTCGAGCCGGCCGTTGTTGTTCAGATCCGCATAAACAGCACCATTCGAATAGGAAGGATCTGCAAATCCCCAGGTATCGTTCACATGTGTGAAGGTCAGGTCGCCGTTGTTTTTGTACATGTAATTTGGCACATGTACTGAAGGCATCGTCTCAATCAATTCGTACTCCTGCCTCGCGAGTTCCTCCCCGCTGTACTGCTGGCGAACCTGCTGAAGTGCGGCAACGTAGTCCAGATCGTTTGGCCTGTGCGGCATTCCATTTGTGACAAACAGATCTTTGAAACCATTGTTGTTATAATCTGCCAGCAAAGCCGCCCAGCTCCATTCGGTTTTTGCAATTCCTGAAGCAAATGCGGTTTCACTGAAGAGAGGCAATCCATTGGCCAGGCCGCGGTTTATCTGCAGGGTGTTCCGGTTGTTTTTAGCACCGAATCCAAAATTTTTCTTAGCATTATATACCGGAACCAGATCCGGCCCGCCCGAACTCATAAACGTTTCATGGTCTTCAGGCATCATATCCAAGGAGATTACATCCATCAAACCGTTATTGTTGATGTCTCCCACATCATTTCCCATCGATGAATTGCTGGTGTGGCCGAACATGTCATAAACTGCCTCGGTAAATGTACCGTCACCGTTGTTGATGTAGAAATAATCGTCTTCATGAAAATCGTTGCCCACGTAAATATCAGGGTATCCGTTTTGATTGATATCCGTGATTGCAAGACCAAGGCCATAGCCAAGCGGACTGCTGATGATGCCCGCCTCTTCGCTGACATCGGTAAAATAATCACCATCGTTACGGAATAGCTTGTCTCCTGCTTTTGGGTCTGTTATTTGACGGATAACTTCAGCCTGTCCAAAATTTTCTTCGCTGTGGAAGGTGTGGTTCAACAGAAATAGATCGAGGCGCCCATTGTTGTTGTAATCGAAAAATGCTGCCTGTGTGGAGTAGCCTTCAAAATCGAGACCAAATTCCGCCGCCTTTTCGGTGAAGGTATTATCACCGTTGTTGATGAATAGCTGATTAGGCCCGCTTTTCGTCAAAAAATTTACCCGGCTCACATAAATATCCAGATATCCGTTGCCGGTTACGTCGGCCATGGTTACACCGGTTGTCCAGCTTCCATCATCGTTAATAATTCCGGCACTCTCGGTAATATCTTCAAATACAAAATTCCCCTTGTTCAGGTAGAGGCGGTTTTCAACCATATTCCCCGTAAAAAAGAGATCCGGCAGACCATTGTTGTTGATGTCTCCCGCAGCTACTCCTCCGCCATCATAAAAATAGAGGTAGTTCTGGATGTTGAATTCAGGCGTGCTCTCAAGATCGTTAGAAAAGTGAATGTTGGTTTGTGAAGGCTGAAGCAGCTCAAATTTTGTGTCGATTTTTTCAGCACAGCCAAAGGTTGATAGAATAATTAAGAAAAGAGCAGCAATTAAAACCTGTGTTTTCTTCATAAGCCGGATGATAATAAGGTAGATTTAAGAAATGCCAACGAACGGTATTGCCTGTTTCTGATATGAACATTTATTTAACAATTTTGTAAGATAGTACAGAGAACTATTTGCTTCAATCCAAATTTCTGGATGCATTCCACTTTTCAATTCGGTATGAACCGTTCTCGTGAATCTGTACAAAACCGCTGATCGAATCCTCGTTTATTGTGCCGCTGTAAACATGCCGTAGATTCTCTTGACTGTTTTCAGCAATCAATACAAACCTGTCTCCGGCCACTTTTGCTTCTGATGCCTTCCAAGGCTGATCATTGTTTATGGGCATAAAATCGGCATCATGAATTTGCTGAAAGGTTTGCCCGAAATAAACCTGAAATTCCTCACCTTCGGTTTGCCAATGCCATTCACCGGAAGCATCAGCCGGAATGATCCAAAGATAAATGTTGTGCCGATCAACCCTGACTTCTTTGTCGGGTGACCAGTTTCCCATTCCAAAAATGTGTGATACAACCCTTGTACCCGGTGCCAACTGTTCAAAAAATTTCGGCCGCATCTGCCGGTTTACTCCCGGCGACATGTAGATCGTAACAACCGTTGCCATGCTGAAATCGGTTTCGAAAATATCTTCAACCACAAACATAACTCTGCCTTCAACGCCTTCTTCTTTTGCCCGTTCGAATGAAAGGTCAACCAGCTTCGGGTCAATATCCACACCGTGGCCAATGGCGCCCCGCTTAGCAGCTTCAATAACAATTCGGCCGTCGCCCGAGCCAAGATCTATCAGGTAATCGCCTTTACCAATATTTGCCATGTCCAGCATTTTTTCAACTACCTCGTACGGAGTTGCCACAAACGGCACATCCACTTCCAGTTCTTGAGCCTGGATTTTATCAGAATTATGCAGCAGAGTGAATGCAAATAATAGAAAACACTTAAAAACTTTTAGTAGGCACAAATTCCTGATTATCATTCCTGTATGAAATTTTTACTGAAAATTGAATTGGAGCGCGGAGGTAACTGTTTTAATATTAATTACCATTTCCATCGTCCGGATAAAAACGATTGGAAATATATGAAAATGTTAATGCCTTAAGTCATTAGAAATAAACTTAACGTGGATTCGAAATAAGAATGATGGCAATTAGCTGAATGTGTCATCAAAAGCGCAATTCCGATGGTGCTTTACCAACGGAATGAAGTCGAAATATGGAGTTTTCGACTTCGTTCCGACCAAAAAGCGCTCAGAACTGCCACATAGTGATCTCTGCGGGGCTCTCAAACTGACGAAACCTTAAATTTTATTTCGAACTCACGTTAACTTAAAAATTGCTGAGTCAATATTAACTTACCGGTAAACAACACTATCGGCAGGCAAGGTCCAAATACATAAACTAATCGCTATTCAAGAGTACACTGATGACAATTGGAAAAGTTTTGCAATAACCAGACTAAAATGAAAATTCTCAAGGAACGTTAACAGTCTGTAAGGCATTTATATAATTAGAAAAACAAACATACTAACTAAAATAAAGGTGATGAATCATGAAAGCTAAAAACACATTGTTAGCAATTGCTGCAAGTGCCTTCGCAGGTGCATTAATCGGTGTTTTATTTGCACCCGACAGAGGAGAAAGAATTCGAAGAGATTTATCTAAAAGAGGCCGACGCACTCAAAGAGATCTTACTAAAAGAGGCCGGGATTTTGCCGATATGGCCAAGGATGAACTCGAAGATTATATCGACTATATGAGAGAAAAGTATGAGGATGCAAAGAGGCACACCGATGACCTGATAGAAAGAAGTGAAGAAGCAACGCAGGAACTGAAGAGAAAACTAAACAAATCTTAGAAAAACATTTCGAGTTTAAACGACTTGTAAATTATAAATTTCCTCTTACATGTTGACCATGAAAGCATCCTTTAATAGATGTTTTCATGGTTTTTTTAATATAACATGAGTTTCCCCAGAAGATCCCCTCGCGGGGTAAGTTAAGATCGTTGAATTTGGTAATATCAAGGCGTTATAGTACAAAAAAGGCAACATCCCATACCTGTTTTCCGAAACGGCAGTGCTGGCAGGCGCGAAATGAAATCTCCACCCTTTACACAGGGTTGTCACTGAAAAATTTTTGGAGATGCCTGCTTCCGCTGAGGCATAACGAAATTTAACTCCAGAACAAGAAACAACATAACGTAACCAACGTCATCCCGCACTTGATGCGGGATCTCCACCTCGTGCACAGGGCTGTTTCGGATTAACGTCCGGAGATTTCACTCCGCTGTCGCTGCGTATGCAAAAAATGAGCTGATCAAGTCAGGAATGACGGATTTTGGAAAGAGATGCCAGCCTGTTCCCGAAAGATGTCGGGCTTCTGAAAACAGCCGGAATTACCTTATCAGTGGCACTGATCTGCCATTCTCGTGAATTCCAGGATTTTTTCACCATCACTGGAAAAGTAGGTAAAAGAAACAGAGACACCATTCATATAATCAGGCCGCCAGAGTGTGCAGGGAATGCGGCCATCCGCCTCAGAATACAGAGAATCTTCGAGTTGTTTGCTAATAAATTGATCCCGTGTAATGTCGGTTATCGAATAATAATAATGAAGCTGATCAGTGCCGACTCCAACACTATCAAAAGTAGTATTTAAAGCAAGACGCTGCGGCAATACCGCATTCAAATCTTCAGCAGCATGTATCAATGATTCACTTATTTCCTGGCTATCTCCGTCAAAATTCTGCTGGCTTCTCTCACATGATGTTATAGAATAAACAACTACAGCAGCAACAATCACCAATAACCCGAATGACAAAATCAAGTAACTCCTTTTTTTTGCTGATGAATTATTCATTCTTTCTAAATTTGAATTGATACCACTGTTATCTCAACTAAATAAAAGACTTCCGAAGTCTTTTAGGTTTTTTAAAAATATGGCACAGTATTTATATAATCACTTTTAGAAGTATTTACAAAGACTTCGGAAGTCACCAGTGCCAGTTTTAAAGCAGATTATTTAACCAGTGTCATTTTTTGGATGATGGAAGTACTGCCGCTTACCAACCGGGCTATGTAAACACCGCTGCTGTATGAAGAACCATCGAATGTTATTGTAAAAACTCCAGGCCGATGCTGCGGATCATCCACAAGAGTTGCAATTTCCCTGCCAAGAATATCATATATCTTTACAGTAACACCCGCCTCACGCGGCACTTCGTAATCAAGTTGCGTTGCAGGGTTGAAAGGATTTGGATAGTTGGGTTTCAGGTCAAATTCATCCGGAATTGTAGTGAAACCATCTTCGCCCACCGGGAAAAAGACATTATCTTCAGCCGGTTCAACAAACCGGGATGTGTAGATTCTGAATTCGCCGGGAGCCAGGTCAAAATCAACAGAAACGCGTTCAATTTGCTCGCTTGTGCCCGTTACAAATTCAAACCATTCTCCCTGAACCGGAAAATCTACCGTCATAGCCCTCTCCTCTACCGCGAAATTACCAACAATTACCACGTCCATATCATCGTGCTCGAGAGTAATCCATTTTGTATCACCACGCAGTGATGATGAAAATTCCGTATCCCGGCTGGTAAATGCCGAGCTTGTATTTCGGAGCCGAATCAGTTCACTCCAGGAGCGATAGAGCCTGTGCCTGTTTTCTTCTTCATAATATTCCCATCGCACAGGTTTTTCGGCGGTGCGCCCCGGGTCAGAAGGCAGGCAATCGCCATCGCTGCCGTCTCCAGGCTTCAGGCACTCCCTGTCTCCCCAGCCGTATCCCAGTTCACCGAACTGCCACATCATTTTGGGGCCGGGTATGGTGAAGAAAAATGCCCCGGAGAGTTTCATTCGCTGCAAAGCCGTGTCAAGATCACGGGTATTGTAATCGCCCGGATCATCATCACACAAATCGCCTCCCTGCGGTGCATTGCTGCACGCACCGTAATTACGCATTTTTCGCATCAGCCACTGTTCATCATGGCTTTCCATGTATCCCACGAGATGCGGATTTGAAAAATTTCTGTTTCCGAAATAGATGCCAGACATATCGGATTTTCCCTGCTCATTATAACCCATCGCCCCTTCGGAATAATTGAAGTTGTGGTTGCCCCACAAAAGCATTCCGTATTCTTCAAGTTCTCTTTCTTCGGAGTTAGCCGCAAAATGCTCCAAGATGATGTAGGCATCTTCATCGTATTTGCGGATTTCATCATACATCCGTTTCAGGTTGGTAATGCGCTGAGGATTGTGTCCGTCCAGCAGATTTTGATTATTGACATTAGAAGCAAATCCTTTGGTCAGGTCAAACCGGTAACCGTCCACATTATAGGTTTCCAGCCAGTAGCGGTTCATCCTGTCGAGCCAGTATTTGATGTATGAGTGATCGTGATTCAGATGAAAGAAGACATTGTAGGCATGGCCGGGACCAATCAGCGGATTGCCGTCTTCAAAACTATTTGACCGGCTGGTTCCAAACATTCGGATGAGCGGTGAGTTGTCGTGTGCGTGATTGTAAACCACATCAAGTACAACCGCCATGCCCCTTTTATGGGCTTCATCAATAAAACGCTTAAACATTTCACGGTTTCCATACGATTTATCCAGTGCCCCGTGAAATACGGGATTGTACCCCCAGCTCAGGTTCCCGTCAAACTCCTGCACGGGCATCAGTTCTATCACATTCACCCCGAGGTTTTCAAGATAATCGAGCGTGTCTCTCAGCACATCGTAAGAGCTTTCTTCCACAAAATCACGCAGCAGAAGTTCGTAAATCACCAACTCATCCACTTCGGGACGTTCAAAATCAGGAACCTCCCACTGGTAAGCCTTTCTTCCGGGCTCAATCACCGAAACGATTTCGGTTGTCAGACCAGACGGATATTCCGGCATATCGGGATAGACGGTTGAAGATATGTACTGGTCAAGTGAAGGATGCAGCACCAATTCAGAAAAGAGATCGGCCACACGCATCTCACCATCTACCAGATACTGAAATCGGTAAATATCACCCGGTGTAAAATCATCAATCGTAATCCAGAAATGAGCACTGTCCGGGCGGGCATAATCCAGTTTCATCAGATAATCTTCTTGTGCCTGCCAGTCGCTGTGGTCTCCAATCAGATATACAAATTCTTTGCCGGGTGCAAAAACTGAAAAACTGACTTTTGACGGATCATCCTCGTGATAGGTAATTCCATCTTCAAGCCCGTCAGGACGCTGCTTTTGAGTTACATCCGGTGTGGCAATATAGGTGAAGAAAATGGATTCTTCCCGGGTTTCACCCTCGGTCGTCACGGCAACAATCCGAAGAGTGTTGCCACCGATGATTAATTCGGCATCCAGATCGGTGACGGATGGAACCAGTAAAAGCTGGCGTTCAGTTTCATAAAAACCTTCGAAGCTTGAAACCCATTCATCATTGATGTAAATGGCTGACTGATCCTGGTCTATCGGATCGTCGGCCATTGCCGACACATTTGCCCTGATTCCGGGCGGGTCATCACGCTGAACACTGTTGGCAGAGGGTTCAACCTGAAAAATAAGCGGATGAGTGACTTCGATAAACGAGTCATCATTCGCACCAATCGCAATCGGGTTCAGAGGGTCTGTGAACCACTGCCATTCTGAACCGCTTTGATTGTATTGCTCATGAAATTTGTACCCGTAGCCGGGTGCCCCTTCATATTCAAGTGTTCCGCCACCTACTTCCAGTTCAATCACCTGGTAGCTGAAGCCTGATTCTTCATCAACTGTCAGTAATGATCCATCATCGGTATCTATACGTCCGTCTGTATTATTTCCCCAGTTGTTAAATGAGCCGGGCACAAAACTGCGCACAGCATTATCTGACGGATAGTAGCGGAAGGTGACATCTATTGTGTCCTGGGCAAACAGAACCGCAGGTACTGAAATGAATATTGCTGCTAATAGTATTTTTATACTTTTCATATGCTGACGGTTTTTAAAAGTCAAATTTCGGATGATGACCGAATAATCAATTCCGGACTGTGGATGTCATTACAGATTTCCGAATTTTCTTCATTAATCCGGCTAATCAGGTTTTGCGTGGCATTGTATCCCATATCGTACATGGGCTGATGGATTGTTGTAAGCCCGATATATTCTGAAATGGAGAGGTTGTCATAACTAATGAGCGGAACCTGTTTTTTTCGATCGGCCATTGCTTTAAGTGCACCCACCGCTTTCACATCTGATGAGCAGAAAACCGCATCGGGAACAGGATTCATGTTTAAAATTTTCTGCATTGCCTCATATCCATTTTTCTCATTAAAACCGTCCCTTTCCATGCTGGTTCCGGTTACAATCTGGGTTTCATGAAATGGAATTTCAAACTCGGAAAGTGCTTTTTTAAAACCATCAATCCTGTGGACAATCGGTAGTGAATCAGCACGGCCGGCAATAAAGACAATCTGTTTAAACCCCTTTTTTAACAGATACTTTACAGCAAGATATCCGCCTTCTACATTGTTAAAACTGACAGAATCGAAATTGGGTGAATAATCATCAAGCAGACTGATGGGGACATTATACCTTCTCAATTTTATCAGTTCATCTTCGGTAAGGTGCAGTGAAGCAAGCAGGTAGCCGTCTGCCCATCTTCTTTTGATGATCTGCTCTACCTGATGCAAAACACCCTGATCCTGATTGATGTTAACGATATTGAGTTCAATTTCCTGGTTTTTCAGAATGCCCTGTGTACCCTTCAAAATTTCAGTAAAAAAGTAATTCGACATCACGGGCACCAGCATCATGATACTATTCTTTTTTTTGCTGGCAAGGCGCTGTGCATAAGCCTGAGGGTGATAGCCCATTTCTTCGGCAATCGTGAGTACTTTCTGCCTTGTGGATTCTTTAACATTGTTCGTATTGTTAAACACCCGCGACACTGTGGCGATGCTCACACCTGCTTTTTTAGCGATATCGTAAATATTAGGCGGCAAAATAGTTGATGTTTTTAGAAATGCAATTCGGGAAAATCAATCAAACACCCAGAAAAAAATGCACGTTATATAGATAAAGTAACTACGAAAAAAAACCCACTCATTTGCGAAAAATGAGTGGGTTTGAAATCAGATATTATCCATTAATTCTGCTCAATGGAATACTCAAATGATGTGCCATTCAAATCAAGTTCAATGGTATAGTTTCCTGCATCAACGGGAATGTTGCCACCATCAAATTGAAGAGTCCCATCAGCGTCATCGGAACCATAGTTAATGTCCCAATCGTCATTTGCACGGAATTTAAATTCTCCATCCTCAAGATCCAGTGTTACTGACCAAACCTTTGTCTCAGGGTCAAATTCCATTTCAGTACTGGCATCCCATCCTTCAGGTGTTGCATCGCCAATAATTCCCCACTCAGTAACAGTAAGCGTGTAGGTCATTTCAGCCTGATTTACCCAGATTCTTGTATATCCGGCATCAGATGCAAAAATATCATCACCACCCATAGTAAGAGTACCATCGGCACCGCCGAAATCACCGGCATCCCAATTATCTCCGTGTACGAGTTTAAACTCTGCTCCTTCATCAGCGAAATAGACATAGCCATCATTTACATTACTCGTTCCCTGGTAACCGATTTGAGGTGCATCGGCTGGTGACCAGTCGTCTCCATATCCGCTGGCTGCCTGGAAGTTTCCGGCAACATGAAGTACTTCAACAAAATCAACATCGGGCTCATCCACATCGGGCTGATCTCCCCATTCTGCGAAGTAATCTCCTCCGGATTCAATATCAGTCTCTCGGTTGGGATCGCCTTCCCATTCTCCATAATCCCAGCTTGGATCAGCGCCGGGTACAATAAAGAATTTAAACTGCCCGGAACCCTCCTCAATGGTTACGCCGGATTCGGCGCCTTGTCTTGTCAACTCAAGATTATTCTCTGAGCCAGGCTCTGGCCAATCCACAAAAGAACCGGCTATAAATACTCTGTGATCATCCGGATCGAATGTGAATACATCACCTTCAAAATCCTCCGGAAGGTCATCACCTTCGATAGTAGCATCTTCCATATCTACGGAAAATGTAAAGGTATCGCCACCTTCAACATTAAAGATTATGGAATAAACTGTTCCTGTTGGTTCTTCTCCGTTGTCATTGTCATTGTCATCCGGTACATCGATTACATTCACACCGCTGTCATCGCTGCAAGAAACCATTGCAAATACAACGAAAACCGACAAGAATAGTATCAAATACTTTTTCATGTGCTTTCTCCTACTTTTTTGTTATTGTTTATAAGAAATTGATATTGTTTACTTTACAACCTCTTTTTAATTCATTGGATGTAAGCGCTTACAGTAAGATCAGGAATTAATAATTCTTAATCAAGAATAATTATCTCTTCCTCGATGTTTTCTTTAGTTTTTAAGAGAAAAGTGTATTAAAAGATGTAAAACAGTGATTCACCAGAATTTCCGAAGAAATTTCTTTAGACTTCTACTGTGTTCTCTCTTGAGTAATTTTTCTTGATGTACTGATCGAGCAGCTCCCTGAATTCGGCTGCGATATTATCACCTCTCAGGGTTGAGTGATGCTCACCGTCGATGTAAACAGGGGCTTTGGGCTCTTCGAAGGTTCCTGGCAGTGAAATACCGATATTGGCATGACGGGATTCACCCGGGCCGTTCACCACGCAACCCATCACGGCAACGTCCATTTCCTCCACTCCGGGATACATCTCTCGCCAGACGGGCATCATTTCCACTACATAGTTTTGAATTTCATCCGCAAGCTCCTGAAAATAAGTGCTCTTGGTACGTCCGCAACCTGGACAGGATGTTACCTGAGGAATGAAACTGCGTATTCCCATTGATTGCAAAATCTGCTGGCAAATTCTTACTTCCTCTGCCCTGTCGGCACCGGGCAT
>SLPZ01000127.1 GCA_007131725.1 Balneolaceae bacterium | reverse complement strand
TTCGTGTTTGTTCCAGGCTACCTCGCTGATGGTAATCCAGCCCAGGTTGTTCTGTCTTGCCGAGATCAAAAAATCTTCGACCTGCCGGTAGGCATCGCTCTTCAGCGTGTCGGCCACAGGTAGTGCAGCAAAACCGTAAACCAGCGGTACATTTCGGATTTTCTCAGGGTAAACCGGCAGTTTAATCCCGCCTTCGGCCACATAGCTTCTGTTTGATCCATCCACAAGCATGGCAATGGGTTCATGCTCCCTGATGCCGAATGTGAGTGTGCCACGGATATTCATCGTTACATTCACGTCTTTTACATAAGGCAGAGATTGGAGGCTCTCAAAAATAGATTCAAACCGTATGCTGTCAGCCATCATCCCGATGGGGGAGTCGATGGTATTGACCAGTAATTCTTCATCAGTAAAATAGTGGCCGGTAAATTGCAGGGCTTTAATCTCCGTATTCTTTTCCATATAGAAACCAGCAAACACAGCAAGCCCTGTCAAGGTCAGCGCAAAAGCAATGCCTGCGATGGATGAGAACCACTTCTTTTTATGTTTTTTAGTCCTGCTCAATGGTTTGATTTCTGTTTATGTTTGATCGATTCCACAAATTTGTCGCCATACTTATAAATGTCTCCCGCACCCATTGTGATGACCATATCACCTTTCTGAACAATGTTTTCCAGTTTTTCCGGCAACCCGGAGGCATCATCGAGAAAATGCACGTCTTTGTGGCCGTAATTTTTGGCAGTGTCGGCAATCAATGCTCCGCTCACACCTTCGATCGGCGCTTCGCGGGCGGGATAAATTCCGGTTACTACGAGCACTTCGGCGTCGAAAAATGAGAGCCCGAATTCCTTGTACATTTGCTGAGTGCGTGAGTAAAGGTGTGGCTGGAAAACAGCAACAATCCTCCGGTCGGGCCATCCCTGTTTGGCGGCCTGAATGGTGGCCTGCACTTCAGTCGGGTGATGAGCGTAGTCATCAATAACCAAGATGTCGTCAGTTTTCAGCTTAAGCTGGAAGCGTCTGAAAACTCCGCTGAACCGTTCCAATCCCGACTTGATATTATCAAAATCAATACCCAGCTCACGCCCGACGGCAATAGCTGCAAGTGCATTTTTGATATTGTGATCTCCCGGGGCTTGAAGTTTAATGCTGCCAAGTTCCTTGTCATCAGCCAGCACGGTAAACGAGCTGGTAAAAGTTTCGTGCGATACGTTTACTGCGCGGATTAATGCCTGCGGATTGTAGCCGTAACTGATAATTCTTTTTTTGATGCTGGGCAGAATGCTCCTTACTTCCGGATTGTCCAGGCAGACAATTACACCGCCGTAAAAAGGCACCTTGTTTGCAAACTGAATAAATGCATCTTTTACATCTTCAAGATCGCTGTAAGTATCCAGGTGTTCTGCTTCAATATTGGTGATGACAGCTAACGAGGGTGACAGCCTCAAAAAGGTTCTGTCGTACTCATCAGCTTCCACAATGATGATATCACCCTTTCCGACTACCGCATTGGTTTTATCAAAACTGTGGACGCGGCCGCCAACAATAATGGTGGGGTCAAAACCGCCGTCCTGCACCACATGGCCGGTCATGGTGGTAGTGGTGGTTTTTCCGTGAGTGCCCGCTATGCCGATTCCGTACTTCATTCTCATCAATTCAGCCAGCATTTCCGACCGTTTGATGACGGGAATCTGTCGTGCCAATGCTTCACGGGTCTCTTCATTTTCGGATGCTTCTACTGCGCTGGTATACACCACCACATCGGCACCCTCTATATTGGACGCTTCGTGCTTGTTGTAAATTTCAGCGCCCAATTCCGTGAGCCGTTCAGTTGTTTCCGAGCTGGATTGATCCGAGCCGGTTACCTTATATCCTCTGAGCAGCAAAATTTCAGCCATACCGCTCATACCGATTCCGCCAATCCCAACCATGTGGATGTGTCGTGTTCTGCCAAATATAGGTTGTGTTTGAATCGTGCGGCTCATTTCTTTTTTTGTTCTATCATTGAAAAAATATCTTTTGCAATCCTGTCGGCGGCATCCGGCCGGGCCAGTTCAGCCATTGCCTGACTCATAGCTCTGAGGTCTTTTTTGCTTCGTATCAGGGACTCAATCATATCCGATAGCCTGCCTTTCAGCAGGTTTTCATCCAGCATTTTTGCGGCTCCCGCCTCAACAAGGGCTTTTGCATTTTTTTTCTGATGATCGCCCGCCACATTCGGGGATGGCACCAAAATAGCCGGCTGTTGTACATTCATCAGCTCACTGCAGGTGCCTGCACCGGCCCGGGTCACAACCAGATCGGCGGCACTATACGCCGCATCAATATTTTCGATAAATGGCAGCAGCCGAACATTGGGATATTCCGATAAATCCGTTTTAGATTTGATCTTTTCCAGGTATTTCCGGCCGCACTGCCAGATAATTTGCAATTTCAGTTCGTCGTGAAGTTTGTCGAGGTGTTCCATGATGGCTTCATTCACTACCCTGGCTCCGCCGCTTCCCCCGAGAATAAGCAGTACGGGATGTTCATCAGAAAAATTGAAAGCTTTGAGTGCATCTTCCCGGCTGATTTCTTCAAGGCGGCTTCTGACTGGATTCCCTGCAAGCACCGTTTTTTCTTCTGGCAGGTAATCATCCGCTTCTTCGAAAGCGGTAAATATTTGATCGGCATGCCTGGCCAGCATTCGGTTGGTAACTCCCGGAAAACTGTTTTGCTCCTGTAGTACCAGCGAGATTCCCAGTTTTTTGGCTACCCATCCCACGGGGCCTGCTGCAAATCCGCCACATGCCACTACCATATCGGGCTTGAAAGATTTCAGGATGAAAAAGCTCTGAATAAGACTGACCACCAGCTTTAACGGAAAGAGTAAATTTTGAGTGGTCAAACGGCGATGAAGCCCGCTGATCCAGATACTTTTGATGTTGTAGCCATATTTTGGCACTGTTTCCCATTCCATTCGGTTGCGGGTGCCAACAAACAGAAATTCTGTTTCAGGCTTCAATTTTTTCATCGCATCTGCAATGGCAATAGCCGGATATACGTGACCACCCGTACCACCGGCTGCCATGAGTATCCTGTTCGGACTCACGGCAGCGGTGAGGGTGTCTGTAGATGATATGTCCTTGGCAACGGTGGTAATCATCCGTTATAAAATCTTGTTTCGGGGTTGATGTTATATCTCGAAATATTGAGCAGAATTCCCATCATCAAACCGGCAAAAAGCATGCTGGTACCGCCGTAACTGATAAATGGCATGGGCAGGCCGGTTACGGGAAAGAGGCCGGTTGCTACGGCAGCATTTACAAATCCGTACATTGTGATCATCAAAGTGGCGCCTAAAGCCATCAGTGTGGCCAGAACATCGGGTGCCCGGCGGGCAATTCCGGCTATACCGCGAATCAGAATAATTGTAAACAGAAAAATGACCATGAAAGAACCGGCTATTCCATACTCTTCAGCGATTATGGCAAAAATGAAATCGTTGTAGGGGGCAGGCAGAAAATCTCTCTGGGTGCTTTTCCCGATGCCCACACCGAAGAATTTGCCCTGCGCAATGGCAATATGGGCCTGCTGTGCCTGGTATCCGTTGCCGGACTCAAAGTGCCGGTTATTTATTTCTGTTATTTGTGCGGCATATTGGGTAATTCTGCTTTGCCGTTCTGCCGATGTATAAACAAAGGCAGTACCGCCAACCAACCCGATTAATATTAAACCAAAAAGCTGCGGTGCGCTGATGCGGCCAACAAACATCATCAACACGGTAATTGACATCAGGAGTGCTGCACTGCTGAAATCTTCGATGGCAATCAGGCCGCAAGTGATGGTAATCCAGAACATTATGGGCAAAAAGGCCCGCTTGAAACTTTTTATATAATCCTGTTTTTCATGAAGAAGTACAGATACATGTAAAATCAAAGCTACTGCTGCAAACGAGGCAGGCTGAAATGAAAAACTTCCAACTGACAATGAACGCCGTGCGCCAAACACAAAATCACCATAGATCAACACGGCCACAAGCAATATCCAGCTCAGCAGCATCAGCAGCCGGCTGAATCTGGCCAGAACGGTGTAGTTAATCCTGGATACAAAAACCATCACCAAGAATGCAATCCCCATTTTTATGATATGGGCGGATACAAGCCGGGCGGCAGTGGTGCCGTGAGACTGCGCAAAAAAAGCGATGGAAGAGAAAACCGCCAGGGTTCCGAATACCATCAAAAGAATGACGGACAAGAGCAGAATCTGGTCACTGCCTCTTTTGGGCACCTCAAGTTCCTCTTCGGTGGTACCGAAGATGGAGCCGACTTTGCTATTTGGTGTGGTGTATTGCAAGGTTCAGGGTTCAGGGTTCAGGGTTCAGGGTTCATATTATAGGATGGCGCAAGCGTCTCGCTTGTGCCTATAAGCAACTTTTCTGTGACGCTTGAAGGGCTTCCGCTATGCTTCAGACGCTTCAAGGTCACTTTATACCCAATGGTGTCCGTACCAATGATTGTTTCTGTTTGATTGTGATTAATCATAATTCCAATACCGCTTGTTTAAATGCATTGCCTCTGTCTTCAAAGTTTTTGAACATATCGAAAGAGGAACAGGCCGGGCTCAGCAAAACCACTTCGCCTCGTTTGGCTGATTTACGTGCAAGTTTTACGGCTTCTTTCATGCTGCCGGCTTCCAGGAGGTGGGGCACGATTTCCCCGAGTTGATCATAAATTTTTTCCCGTGCCTCACCTATAGCCACAATGGTGTGCACTTTCTCACGGATTTGAGGAATCAGTATCGAATAATCATTACCCTTATCGCGGCCGCCAAGTATAAGGACAACAGGAACCGTGTAACTGTCTAATGCAAACCAGACTGCGTTCACGTTTGTGGCTTTACTGTCGTTCACATAACGAACACCCTGGAAATTTCTCACCAGCTCAAGCCGGTGTGTAACACCTTCGAATGTTTTAAGGCTTTCGCGTATAAACTCGTTTCTGATTTCCGATGCCCGGGCAGCAAGTGCGGTGGCCATCCCGTTCTGAAGATTGTGCTGTCCGGATAAACCTATTTCTCCGATATGCATAAGCTGTTCTTCCTTGTTGTTGAGTTTTAAAATCAGTTCACCGTTGCGGACAAATGCCCCGTTTGCAACCTCCTGTGTACTCGAAAATGCGAGTGCGTTCGGGATTTTATCCTCTCCAACCAGTTTTTGAGCATGATTGGAGAGGATTGGGTCGTCAACATTGTAAATAAACCAGTCGGCCTGATTCTGATTTTTTGTGATTTTTAGTTTTGAGGATGCATAATTATCAAAATCGTGATCGTAACGGTCCAGGTGATCCGGTGTAATGTTCAGAATGATGCTGATTTCCGGATGAAACTGATGGATGTGGTCGAGCTGAAAACTGCTGATTTCGAGCAGCACATTTTTTTCAGGAGATGTTTGCTCAACATGATCGGAAAAGGCTGTGCCGATATTTCCCGCCAAAATGTATTTTCTTCCGGCCAGTTTCCACGTGTGCGCAAGCCAGCTTGCAACCGATGTTTTGCCGTTGCTGCCTGTAACTGCAATGATGGGAGAGTTGCAGAACCAGCTTGCCACTTCAACTTCAGAAAACACCTGCTTCTTCTGATTTTGGTACGATTTTGCTATGGCTGAATTGCTGGGAACTCCTGGGCTGAGAACTAAAAAGTCGCCTTCCAGGGCGCGGCCGCTGTGTCCGTTTTCTTCGAACGAAATTTTTTCATTTTTCAGTTTTTCGGCATATCCAGGTTCAATTGGCCCCGAATCGGTAACAAACGGAACACTGCCTTTACGCTTTAGCAACAGAGCAACGGCAATGCCGCTCCGGGCGGCTCCTGCAACAACGATATGTCTGTTTTTTACATCCATCATCGTAGTTTCAGGGTTAGCAGGCTGATAATTCCCAGGAGTATGGCAACAATCCAAAAACGAACGACTATTTTGGATTCTGGCCATCCCTGTTTTTCAAAATGGTGGTGAATGGGGGTCATCAAAAACACCCGGCGGCCTTCGCCGAATTTTCGTTTGGTGTATTTAAACCAGGTGGTTTGTATGATTACAGATGCCGCTTCAACCAGAAAAATTCCGCAAATGATGGGTAGAAGCAGTTCTTTGTGAATCATGACAGCAAGCGCACCGATCGCTCCGCCAAGTGCCAGTGAGCCGGTATCGCCCATAAATACCTGGGCGGGATAAGAGTTGTACCAGAGAAAACCGAGACACCCGCCAACAAGTGATGCCACAAAAATGGTAAGTTCTCCGGTGCCCGGCAGGTACATAATATTGAGGAAAGAGGAGAAATCAACCCGGCCGGATACATAAGCAAAAATTCCGAGAATCACACCGGCAATGGCTGATGTTCCGGAGAGGAGGCCGTCAAGGCCATCGGTTAAATTGGCCGAATTGCTGACAGCCGTAATAATAAAAATGACCACAGGAATGTAGATCAGCCAGGCGTATTCGTCTCCAAAAAAGGCATAGTCAATATGAACTTCTTTCAAAAAGGGAACGGTGGTCAGGGTATTATACTCTGCAAATGCAGGCCAGAAATAGAGAATGGCCCCGATAACGATCCCAACCAGAACCTGCCCGATGATTTTAAACCATCCGTGAAGCCCGGATTTATTTTTTTTCACTACTTTGATGTAATCATCAATGAATCCAACGGTGCCAAGAACCAGCACTACAAAAATAATCATCCAGGTGTAGATGTTGTCGAGCCGCATCCAGAGAAATGCCGGAATTACAATTGACAGAATTATGATGACACCTCCCATAGTGGGAGTACCCTCTTTGCTGAGGTGAGTTTTGAGGCCAATATCATCACGGATTACCTCTTTTAACTGCATGCGTCGCAGCCATATGATAATTTTTTTCCCGATAATGAGGCTGATAATGAGAGCTGTTGCAGCGGCAAAAGCGGTGCGGGTTGTGATAAAATCAAATGCACCCAGTCCGGGGATATTCGTTACTTCATTCAGCCATTTAATCAGTTCGTAAAGCATCAGGCCACCTCCGAATTTTTAGGATGGCCATTACGTGCTTCCAATGCTTTTCGGGCTATTTCACGGTCGTCAAAATGAAATCGTTCTCCGTGAATTTCCTGGTAGGTTTCGTGGCCTTTGCCGGCAATCAGGATGATGGATTTAGTGCCGGATTGAGCAATAACCGTTTCGATAGCTTCTTTGCGGGAGGTTATTGCCGTTACTTTTTCCGGCCGGGTAAATCCGGTGAAGATGTCCCGGATTATCGCTTCCGGATCTTCGGTTCTGGGGTTATCTGATGTAACCACCACTCGGTCGGCAAATTTTTCGGCAATGTGTGCCATTTCCGGGCGCTTGGTTTTGTCCCTGTCTCCTCCGCACCCAAAAATAATGACCAGTTTTTCGCCCCGCTTTTTTAGTTTTTTTAAGGTGTCAGCCACATTTTCCAAAGCGTTTGGCGTGTGTGCATAATCCACAAAAACAGCAGGCTCGATGTTTACACGGGCGGCCGGGTTCACCCGTTCCATACGACCGGGAGCACCGGAACATTCTTTTAAAATATTGGCAACTTCAGCACCTTCAAGGCCGAGAGCTGTACAAATCAGCAGAGCCTGCACGGCATTGTAAGCGTTAAACCGGCCCACGAGCGGTGTTTTAAATACAGTTCCGTCCACTTCCAGCTTCAGTCCGGCAGCATCCGATTCCAGAACCGAAGCATTAAATAGCCCCTTGCCTTCGAAACTAAAAGAGAGCACTTTGGCAGGAGTGGAGTCGGCCATCCATTCTCCTTTTTCATCATCTGTATTGGTGATTGCCCAGCTTTTGCTGTGAAGGCCGTTGAAGAGTTTCTTTTTGGCGATGGCATACTCGCTCATCGATCTGTGGTAATCGAGATGATCGTGGCTGAGATTGGTGAAAGCAGCAACATCAAACCGGATTCCCCTTATTCGCTCCTGGTCCAGTGCGTGGGAGGATACTTCCATAACAAGATATTGGCTGCCGGCTTCAACAATCTCTTTCATATCTTCAGCCAGTTCAATCGGATCGGCAGTGGTGAGCCTGCTTTTTTGAATTTGGGTATTGATGCGTTTTTCAACCGTGCCAAGCAACGATGCTTTTTTGCCAATGCGGGTCAGAATCTGCCAGACAAGTGTGGCTACTGTGGTTTTTCCGTTAGTGCCCGTGATGCCAATTGTGATGAGGCTTTCGAATGGATTTCCTGCCATCTTTTGAGCCAGTGGCCCTAATAACTGCCTTGTATTCTGAACGATGAGCGTGAATGGTTTTCCGGCAGTATCAAGTGGCTCTTCGCAAATAATGAGGCCCGCCTTTTTTTGGATGGCTTCACCGATAAAATGATGTCCGTCGGATTTAATACCTCGCACCGCAATGAATACATCTCCGGATTGCACAGATCTGGAATCCTGGCACAATTTCCCCATTTTTTCGGGTGGTTCACCGAAAGTGGATAAGGGCTGACAAAATTCTATGAGTTCCTGAATTGTCATTAATTGGATGCGATTGAACCTGTCTGATTTAATGATTGTGCTCTGCCTCGAACCGTAACAGTTCTGCCTTTTTGCATCAGGTCTCCGGCATTCGGAAACTGTGAATAAACTGTGCCTGAGCCTATTGTTTCAAGGTTTAATCCACGGCTTAGCAGCAGGTAGGTGGCCTGCCTCATGTTTAAATGCCGGAGATCGGGAATTTCAGCATATCCTTCAGGGATGGAGTCTGAAGCTAATGCTCCAAACTCAAGTTGCAGCGGAGTGTTTCCATTAAAATGTTCGCCTGCCGCGGGGGACTGTTGTACCACAAAATCGCCTTTACCGGAAACGGAAAACGGGATATTCTTCATTCTGAGCAGAGTAGCTGCTTCTTCGTTGTTCAAGCCTCGTAAATGGGGGATAACCGGTTTTTGATCTGCGATATCTCCCTGTGGCGTGCTTCGCTGTATAGTATTGCCGAGGCCGGAGACACGTGTGGCAATTTGCTTGAAAATTGATCCTGCCGTAAATCCGCCGAAAATGCTGGTACGTGGTTCATCTAACAGCACCAAAATGGCATACTCAGGTTTTTCGACCGGAAAAAAACCGACAAATGTGGCGCGGTAGCGGGACTGATATCGTCCGTCAATATATTTCTGTGCAGTACCGGTCTTTCCGGCAATTCGAAGCCCGTCTACGGCGGCCCAACCGGCTGTTCCGGAATCGGAAACCACTTTTTCGAAAACGGGTATCAGCTTTTCGATGGTCTCTTTCTTTGCCACCCTGCGTACGGTTTTTGGCTTTCTTTGCTGACGGATATTTCCAAATTCATCGGTGATCGACTGCACAACATAGGGCTTCATCATCACGCCGTTGTTTGCCAGGGCTGCATAAGCCTGGAGAATCTGAAGAGGAGTTGCATGAACTTCATATCCGATCGACATCCAGGGAAGAGTAACACGGCTCCATTCATATGGCCGTTGTAATCGTCCTCCGCGTTCACCCGGCAGATCTATCTGTGTCGGGGTTCCGAATCCAAGATTCCTGGCATACTGATAAAATGTATCCGGCTGCAGCCTCATTGCAATTTCTGAAGTGGCAATATTGGATGAACGGGCGATAACATCCGTAAAATTAAGCGTTCCGAGCGGATTGTGATCCCGCATGGTTTGCCCGTGAATAATGGTGCGGCCATTTTCGGGAGTTTCAAACTGTTCATCAAACTGAACAGCATTTTGCTCTACTGCGGCAATGGCAGTGGTTATTTTAAACGTTGAACCGGGCTCAATCATGTCGGAAACCGCAAAATTTCTGCGATTTTCATTTTGGATGGTTGCCGGAGAGTTTGGGTTAAATGTTGGAAAATTAGCCATCGCTTTTATAGCACCGCTTCGGGGGGCCATCACAATTACGGTGCCTTGTTTTGCCCGATGGCGATCAATGCCCTCCTCAAGTTCTTCTTCAACTATAGCCTGAATTTGTGCGTTGATGGTGGTATGCAGAGAATAACCTTGCTCGGGCAGTTTTCGCGGAGCTCCTACATACGCAAATATCTGGTTGAATCGGTCTTTTCTTACTTGCTGTACACCGTCGTTTCCTCTCAGGATGTCGTTATATTGAGCTTCGAGCCCGGCCATGCCGTCCATGTTATGATTCATAAAACCAATTACATGCGCTGCAAGGCTTTCAAAGTTGTAATTTCTTCGATACTCTTCTTCGAGAATCAGCCCGTGTATGTTTAGTTCGCTTAAATCTTCATAGGCCTGCACGGGAATCTGGCGTTCCAGTACTACGTATTTAGACCTTGGAGGTGCATTCTGAATTCTGTTTCTGTAGAACTGGGCACTTCTTGTTGTATGGCGGCTCAGGGTTTCGGCAATTTTGGTAATATCAGCTTCGCGGTTATTAAGTGAATGGGGATCGAGTGCTGCTCTGTAAATAACGGTGTTTGTTGCCAGCACCGAACCGTTTACATCATAAATATGGCCGCGCTGTGCCGGAATGGATACATAGTCGATAGCCTGCGAACTCCACAGTTCACGAAAACCGTCTCCCTCAACAATGTTGATGCGCAGCATTTGCACAAGAATGCCGGCCGGGAGCAGTAAAATCAATCCCAGGAGCAGAAACATTCGGCCCATAATGGAACTGCGTTCACTCATTTTGATTCTGATTGAATGTGTAGTATCTGGTCGGCAGGCCCGGCATTGATAAAACCCTGCTGCCTGGCTTTTTGATAGATTTCTTTCGGCCCGGTTAAACGGTCGTAGGTCAGCCGCTTTTCATTATAAATGCGCATGGCTTTGTTATACTCGGCTTCAAGCTGATTTACTTCCTGAAATAACTGCTGAGTGTTGAACGTGTGTCCGATATAGATAATCCCGCAAATTCCGATCAGGAAACTTGCGAGTGCAACCTTCCATGGGGTAAAAACCGGAAGTTTGCTTCTTTTTTTTGCTTTGGGGATGCGTCTGCCATGGGATGGGGCAGAACCGCCTGTTTGAATGCTGTTAAAAGAATATGCACGTTTTTTATTTCGTGCAGGTTTGCCGCCTGAAATTCCTTTTCCGGCTGGTTTGGATGGAGCTTTTACAAACATTATTCCTCCATCAGTTTTTCGGCAACCCGTAATTTTGCACTTCTGGCTGCCGGATTTCTGTTTATTTCTTCATCAGATGGGGTGATGATCTGCTTGGTAATGACCCGAATGGGTTTGAGCGGATTTCCGAAAAAATCTTTTTCAACAACACCTTCAAAATTTCCGCTTTTGAAAAAGTTTTTTATGATTCGGTCTTCGAGCGAATGGTAGGAGATGGCAACAATCCGCCCGCCCGATTTCAGCAGTCCAAGTGCATCAGAGAGCCCCTGTTTTAAAACATCGAGCTCCCGGTTCACTTCAATCCGGATGGCCTGAAAAACCCTGGCCACACTTTTGATGATATTTCTGCCATACAGCACATTTTCAATGGCTTTTCGAAGTTCGAGCGTGGTTTCGATAGGCCTCCGGTCAATTATTTCCCTGGCAATTTGCCGGCTCAGGCGCTCTTCACCGTAGTGATAAATGATATCACGCAGCTTTTCATAATCGTAGTTATTTACCACTTCCCAGGCCGATGTTCCGCTGGTATCACTCATCCGCATATCGAGCGGGCCATCGTGCTGAAAACTGAATCCTCTGCCGGGTTCTCTTATCTGATGTGTTGAGACGCCAAGATCAAAAAAAACACCGGCAATTTTTCCGTGAAACTCCGGCGAAATGAGAGTGGAAAGATATCCGAAATTTCCGGTAATGGGTTTAAAACGTGTGTCCTCGCCGATTTTTTCGGCAGCGGCTGCATGAGCTTCCGGGTCCTGATCCACACCAAACAGAATAGCGTCGCCTTTAAGTGCCTGAAGAAATGCACGCGAGTGGCCGCCTCCGCCAAGGGTTGCATCCACATAAATTCCCGATGGATCTGTAATCAGAAACTCAACAGATGTTTCCAGCAATACGGGGGTATGCGGATAAAAAGCTTCTATGTTATTATTCTCGCGGCTCAATTTCTCCTCCCATAACCTGTTCAAAAAGTTCCTGGTACGATTCAAAACTGAGGTCGGCATCCACTTCATCCAGCTTTTTCGGAGACCAAATTTCGATACTGTCTCCGCTGCCGATAAAAATTGCACTCGATTCGATTCCGGACCATTCCATTAAGTGGGATGGAAGAGAAAGGCGGTTTTGTTTGTCCAGAACCATATCTTCGGCATATCGTAAAAAATTCCGGATGACGGTTCGTCCGCGGCGAGTGAAGCTGTTTATTTTGGAAAGCCGCTCTTCAACCAGTTTCCATTCATCCTGCGGGTAGAGATAGAGGCACGGTTCGAGGCCTCGCAATATGGTAAAACGATCTTCTGCTTCGGGGCTGACAAGCTTGCGCAACTTGGCCGGAAAAGCAACACGGCCTTTATTGTCTACACTGTGTTCATATTGCCCTTTGAAGCTTGGCACGTGAATTCCCTATTTTGAGTGTGATTGCTAAAAACTGATTAGACAGCGGATAACGGAAAGTTGCTAAATTTTTCCCCACTATCTCCCACTTCCTCCCACAATGTACCTCAAACTGGCATATATTGTCAAGTAAAAAGTTCATTCATAATAAAATCCTATTTATTTCTGAATGAGAGTTACATGCTTGATCAGTAATGATTTGGACGAAAATCATGTTAATTGAATGATCCAGAAAGAATCTTTTATAGAGTGTGGATCAAAGTGGGAGGAATGATGGGGAATTATACAATTAGGCCACACTTAATGATGCGGAATAGGCCGTAAAAAAAATGAGCCAATTAGCCGGAAAATTTCGTTTGTAAGGGTGAAAGCAGACGGAAATTTTTCTGTAAAAACTGTTTCAACACATAAATAACTAATCAGTAAATCAATTTAATTCAGAATTATTATGAAAAAATTACTCTCAATATTGTGCGCAGCCGGACTGCTCGCATTTGGTTTTAACGATTCACAGGCACAGGATACCCGTTTCGGAATAAAGGGAGGCCTTTCAATGTATTCTTTAGAAGAAAGTTTTATGGAATTTTCCGAAACTACAGATAGTAAACTGGGTTTTGCAGCAGGCCTTTATGTTGAAAAGCCGCTCTCAGATATGTTTTCGCTACAGTTTGAGGCTTTATTTGTCCAAAAAGGCGGTGAAGACGAATTTGGCTCTGAAACATTGTCTTACGTTGATATACCGGTTTTATTGAAAGTGAATATTCCACTCGATGGAGATATTACCCCTTATGTTTACGGCGGAGGTTTTGCCGGCTATTTAATTGATGCAAAAGCTGAAGATAATGGAGATTCATATGATATTGATGAATTTTTAGATGATTTCAATTATGGTGTCGCATTTGGAGCCGGTGTTTCCTTTGGAATGTTCAACGTGGATATTAGATATGACATGGGACTTGCCAATATTTTGGATGCGGATGATGAAGTTGCCGGTATGTTTGGCGAAGAAGGGCTTGAAGTGAGCACCAAAGGCTTTATGCTTACAGCCGGAATTACTTTCTGATGTGTGAAATAAATTATGATTTGAACATGGCCCCTTGTCTCAGGCAAGGGGCTTTTTTGTTGGCGTTAAATTA
>SLPZ01000328.1 GCA_007131725.1 Balneolaceae bacterium | reverse complement strand
ACCTCTGATCCGGATAACAGCTTTGGGATTTCTTCATAAAGTAAATACCGAATCCCTTCGATGCTGTTTGTTGCCTTTTCTTCATTCCTTGCCTCGGGATTTTTGGTTGCTTCGCTAATCCCCGGACTGCGCTCGGGTTCAAACGCAGTGGCGTTTTTCAGCCCTCACTTATCCGGGGTTACTCCAAAGGAATGGCTTTGCCATGATATCGTCCACTCCTATCGGAGTTTGATGTTACCCTCATCGGTGGCTTACACAGCGAATTCGGGGACTTGGGTTGGCTTATGACGGCACGAAAAGAAACCTCAATTGTTTGGATGGTTTGCTCAAATTAAAGGGCAATTTGTTTTGGTACATGTACCAAAAAATCCCGGCAGGGATGGTCGATATTATAACCCCGGGTGAAGCGGCTATCAGAATTGCGAAGCAAGAATGATGGAGCGCAACCCGGGGAAGATCAGAGCAACAAGAAAAGACCCCGAGGCATTTAACCTGTAAAGGCCCGAAAACATATTCGAGGGGTTAACAGGAAGGACTCCGGAGTAAACCCGTACAGGTTTTAGTTTAAAAATGGTTGCTACCCCCTTTTGGAAAGAATTTACCATTCAACGGATTGCATGACCCAAATTTAAAAATGAATTCTACTAAATTGTTGATATTATTAAATCCAAATTTTAAGCGTCGACGATGCGCACAAAACAGGAAGAATAGAAACATTGCGGGTTTATCCGAGACATTAAATGTGACTCGATATTAATCAATTTGAAATTCTGAAACAGGCACTTCACCAAATTGATCTGACAGCACATAATGCAGCAATTTTTTAAGTTCACTGCGATCCATAAAACCGGGCTGGCGCCCCATCACCTCTCCGCTGCTGTCAATAAAAATCATGGTGGGAGTTTGCTGCACTTGCATGGTGCGGGAAAAATTGCGTTCCGTTTTCTGCTTGCCGTTAAAAAGAACCTTCTTTTTCGAATCAAGATCAATAACAACAGGATGATAGTTTTCAGCCACAAGCTTTGATATATCAGTGTCCGGGAACACGGTGTTCATCATCTGTTTACATGTTCCGCACCACTCCGCTTCAACAAAAACCAAAAGCGGCTTGCCGTCTTCCCCGGCTTGAGCCTGAGCCTCTTCAAGTGACAGCCATTTGATCTCAGTCTCATCATTCAACGACGAGCTCTTCATCAATTCAAGCGCAGAGAAGGCAAATAATACAGTAACCGGTAACAAGAGTATAGTTTTCATGGAAAGAATGATTTTTTGGTATTTTTGACCATAAAACGCCAATAATCAAACACACTTATCCAATTTCAATAAATGTAATTCAAATGTTACAATTTACCCCTCCGGTTCCGGCAATTTTTTAACGTTTTGAAATTGATGAGGCTATTGCCGCTATTCCGAACTTTGATCCACCTTCTCACGGTATTTTTCATAAAACTGCCGGTGCATATCCATCATGTCACTTTTTCGCCCCCGAACATAGACTTGCTCGATTTGAGTGGCGTATTCAAGCGGATTCCCCGTAGTAATCATCAGGGTAGCATCTTTTCCGGTTTGGAGTGAGCCGATTCGATCATCAATTCCCAGTATTTTTGCTGGGGAAAGTGTAACGGCTTTCAGAGCTTCCTCAGCCGGCAGGCCAAATGCGGCTGCTGCTCCGGCTTCGTAAGGGAGCCTGTTGGCATATGGAGCACTGGATGAACCGGCAATAGCAAAAGTGACTCCCGCTTTATGAAGTTTTGAAGGCAAGCTGTATCGAGCATCATACCCTTCCCAGGCGCGGTTGGGGGATGCCAACACCTGGGTTATGATCACCGGAATTTCTTTTGCAGCCAAATGCCCGGATATAAGGTGCGCATCACGCCCGCCCAAAATAATCAGCTGCAGATTTTCGCTCTCAGCCCAGGTAATGGCATCCTGAATCTGGCGCACTTCATTTGCATTCACAACCACCGGCCTTTCACCCCTGAAAACCGGAATCATCGATTCCCAGCGTGTGTCCAGATCGTGGCGTGGCGCCTGGCCTGCATTCATGGCGTCTCTTGCAATTTTGTAGGACCTGGCATCGGAAAAAACATCTTTCAAAGCCTGAAGGTTTTCGGTGTAATCGTCCTCATCGTTTGCTGATGGCCAGTTTACTATCAGTCCCACACCGGATTTCAATGTCATTTCATCCCATGCCCATCCGTCCATCATCATCGCAGCAGATTGTCCGCTGATCAACCCTCCGCCCGGAGAAGTAACCGTGGTGAGAACTCCGGCAGAACGCGCCACACCAATCCAGCGGCTTTCGGGGTTGAATGCCCGTTCTACCTTTACATTTGGGTTGATGTCTCCCAGCTCGCTGATATCCAGCGTCATATTCACAGCACCGATTTCGTAGATCCCCATCTGGCTCCAAGCATCAATCAAACCGGGATAAATATGTTTGCCAGATACATCCTCGGTTCGGGTGCCCTCGGGCAATTCCAGGCCGGCGCCGATGGCTGTTATCACGCCCTCTTCAAATAAAATGGTGCCGTTTTCAATCACGCCGTCAGATATGGTGTGAATGGTTCCGCCAACAAGAGCGACCGGTTCGGTTTGAGGCGGTGCGGGGGTTTGGGCATTTATTTTGATGGCAAAAGCCTGGCTGATAATTACTGTAAATACCGTTAATAAAGAAGTTTTTATAATGGCCGATGTTGTGATTTTCATAGTTCTGTTAATCATAAATTTCGTTAGGCAGTTGTGATTAATAGGTTTAGAAAGACTTCCGAAGTCTTTTCCCGGAGATCCCTTTGGTGACAGATTTAAATAAAACATTGTCCAATATTACCATTCAAGTCTTTTTTAAGTGTTGATGTAGACTTCGGAAGTCTCATATTCTCGACATTAGTTTTGCTGAATCTCCAGAATCCGCTCAATCAGCATGGCGCGTTCTTGTTCAATGGTGCGGCGGATTTCAGCATCTTCTTCGAGGTCGAAGTATTTACGCCCCTCAATCCAGGTCTGCTCGGCTTTGGTGAAAGTGGAGAGCGGATCACCGTTCCAGATCACAAAATCGGCATCTTTGCCCGGTTCCAGCGAGCCCACCCTGTGATCAATCCCAAGAAGTTTAGCCGTGCTGGTGGTGATCATTGACATGGCAACTTCAGGATCAACCCCTGCACGCACCATTTTGGCGGCCTCCCAGTTCATGCGCGAGGCAATCTGGCTGTTGTCTGAGTGGAGTGATGTGACCACCCCGGCTTCATGGAGTAATCGGGCATTATAGTTGGTGTTGTCGTACGCCTCAATTTTGAAGCCTCCCCAGTCTGACCAGACAACAGCACCTGCGCCATGTTCAGCAAGTTCGGGAGCCACTTTGTACGCCTCCACCCCGTGGTGAAATGCTTTTATTGTAAAATCGAACTCTTCGGCCAGCCGCATCAATGCCAGAATTTCATCCTGACGATAGCTGTGCGATTGTATCAGGATATCTTCGTTCAGGATATCCACGATAGCTTCGAGGCGCAGATCCCGGCGCGGCGGCAGGCCTTCACCGGTATCCTCCCACTCATTCCATCGGGCTTCGTAATCCCGGGCCATGCGGAAGCGGTCTGCTATTAATTGTTCTACACCCATCCGTGTTTCGGGATAACGGTCGGTGCCCACACGTTT
>SLPZ01000045.1 GCA_007131725.1 Balneolaceae bacterium | reverse complement strand
GGTGATGTTTTTCTCAAAGAGATGGCTTGTATTTTTTTTAAGGCCTAAAATAAGGCGTTTTATGATTGCGTGCATTTCCTATTTTGTAATCATATGAAAATAATTCAAAATCGGTTCTGCCAGAAACCTTATGGTTATTTGGTGACTCCGCTCTATTCCATGATTGCAGGTAATAGACAGGTTGGCAGTTGGCAAACCATTGAATAAAAATAGACGACTTATAATCTTTTATAATAAATAAAAACATACGTTTCATATTTTCCTAAACAAAATTAATAAGTTGTCAAACTGCCTACTGCCAATTAAAAAACACCTTCAAAAAAAATTAAACCTCGATACCCACAAAGTTTACATCAGAACCATTAAAATCAATCAAGCTAACATATGAGCATTATTAACACTGAAAAGCCGGTTCTCGTTCTTGATGAACGGCGGTGCAAACGGAACATCAAAAAAATGGCAGAGAAAGCTGAGCGTGCAGGATGCCGATTCAGACCGCATTTCAAAACACATCAATCCATCGAAATTGGAAAATGGTTTAAAGAGGCCGGTGTCCGGGGAATTACGGTTTCATCCACAGGAATGGCCTCGTATTTTGCATCGGCCGGATGGAACAACATCACCATTGCGTTTCCGTTTTTCAGACAGCAGTTGCCTGCACTTTCTGAGCTGGAAAAACAGGCAAATCTACGCTTGTTTGTAAACTCAGCCGGAGACCTTGAGGCCCTCAATTCGGAACTGTTAAATGATTTTGAGGTTATAGTTGAAATAAACCCCGATGTTGGCAGAAGCGGAATTCATTACCAAAAAACGGACACTATCCGGGAATTGATTCAGAAATGCGAAAAATTAGCTAAAACTACTTTTTACGGTTTTTATGTACACGATGGCAGAACCTACCAGGCAAAAGGAAAAACTGAAGTGGAAAATATCATTCAGCCAACAATTAGCATTTTGAATGGGCTAAAATCAGAATTCCCCCAGGCTTCCATTACTTTGGGTGATACACCATCAGCCAGCCTGCTGGATCAATTTCCCGGTATCGATGAATTAACTCCCGGAAATTTTGTTTTTTACGACTGGATGCAGGTTCAGATCGGCAGTTGCAGCCTCGATGATGTTGCACTTTTTGCCTTACTGCCTGTAGCACAGTATTTCAGTGACGAAAACCGGGCTATTTTACACGGAGGCGCCACACATTTATCCAAAGATTTTGTGCTCACAAACGGAAATCAAAATTTTGGGCAATTGCTTAATTTTACGAATTCTTCAATTAAAGCTGTTCAACATTCATTTATCACCGCCCTTTCGCAGGAACACGGAACCCTGTCTGCATTGCCGGAAAATATTGATGATAAATCGGCCTGGATATGCCCGATACATTCCTGTTTAACCGCCAATTTGCACGATCATTACATTACAACAGACGGAAAAAGAATTGAAAAAAGAATTTTATCATGACAAAAACACTCACTGTTTATGAAAAATACCTGAAGCAGTGGCCTTTCATTGCAATTGCAAGTTTAATCTTGTCAGTAGTCTTTTTTATTTCATTTTTGGTTGTGGCTGATGTGTTGATTGCAGGTTATCTGCGGCTGATTGCCTTTGGTTTTTTTGCAATTGGCCTGCTTAGCCTTTTGAAAATTAAAGACGGCCAGGTGGAAATAAAACTGGAGCTGGATGAAGATGACGTACTGCGCCTGATTTACAGAGTCAGAGACAGAATTATTCATCAGGAAGAATGGTCAGTGTCAGAAATTGGAGAGGTAAAAATTGACGAAATGCCCAACAGAAGCCTTTATAACGACATTATGAAGAGCGACCGCTGCCTGCGGTTCAGACGGAATAAAGAGTCAGACTGGCTTTATTTGAATAAACTGAGCAGCCGGGTGGTTCCGCTATCGCAAAACAATGCTGAGAAAGTTTATTCTTTTTTGAAAAATATAACTGGCTGACATCAGGGAAGAACTTCTTCCATCGGGTCAGGGTCTTCGGTAAATGCCTGTTTCCAAAATATATATAAGCCGATAGCCAATCCTTTCAGGATGAAAAATGAGAAAACGATCATCAGCCCGATATCCTGGAAAATCACTATAATGATGAAATAAACTCCCAGCAGAATTAACCGGTTTTTGTGGCGTTTCAACGATTCTCTGTCAAATTTTGGGATTTTATCGAACGGCACGGTGCTTACCATCAGAAAAGAAAGCAGAATTACGATAGGAATCAGTACGGATAAAATGCCGTGTTCCAATCCTTCGAAAAGTTCCATGCGGTTCATGAATGTTAGATAAAAAGCCGCCAGCATAATAGCAAACGAGGGTGATGGAAGCCCTCGAAAAAAATCCAGTTCCTGGATTTTAGACTCTACATTATATCTTGCCAGGCGAATAGCTGCACATACCGGTGCGAGGCCGCTGAGAAGAATTCCTGCCAGTCCAAGCTCATTAAAAGCAAAAGCATACACTAAAAACCCCGGAGCCACGCCGAAAGAAACTACATCCGAAAGAGAGTCCAGTTCGGTTCCGAATTCACTTATAGCGTTTGTAAGCCGGGCCATAAAGCCGTCCAGTACATCGAACATTCCGGCAAGTACAATCAACCATGCTCCCATTATCAGATTGCCGTCAAATACAAGCAATACAGAAGCAAAGCCGCACAAAAGATTCATCAGCGTAAAAAAACTCGGAACCACAAGCCTTGGGATTGGCTTGAATTTCCGCCTCCTGAATTTCTTTCGGAATCTCTTTTTTTGAATCGGGTATTTCATTGAGCAAGGTTAATTAAATCGGATATAAAAGTAAGTATACTGCGAAAGATGCATGCTTACAAGTAGTTATCACTTTGATGATTTAATTTTCCCGATTATGGTTTCGCCTGCCACCGTTCTCTCTCCTTTATTTACGTTAATTTCCACATTTTCAGGCAGCAGCAAATCCATCCTCGATCCAAATTTCATAATGCCGAACCGTTCGCCGGCTTTCAGCCTGTCTCCTTCTTTGATGTGATAAACAATACGCCGTGCAAGAAAGCCTGTTATCTGTTTGAATAGAATTTTGGTACCTGAGGGATGTTTTACTCCAAAATGTGCCCGCTCGTTCATTTCTGAGGCGTGATCTTCCCAGGCCATCAAATATTTGCCGGGAAAATATTTAAGATATTCCAATTCACCGGAAACCGGGTTTCGGTTCACATGCACATCCAGTGGAGACAGGAAAATACTGATCTGTGTTACCGGCTGGTTCAAATATTCTTTTTCTTCAGCCTGCTGAATCTGAACAATTTTTCCATCGGCGGGTGATAGGATTACATTTTCATTTTCCGGCGAAATCCGGTCCGGATCACGAAAAAAGTAGAGAATTAAACCGCACAATAAAACCAATGCCGGGTAGACGATATATCCAAGAAAAGCCGGTCCGAATGAGACGGCATACCCCGCCAGAATACTAAACGTAAAAACGACAATGATCGTCGTAAACCCTTCTTTTGCAAGCATCTGTGATCACCCCCCTAACGTTCGAAGTATATCATTGAACGTAATCAGGATAAACAGGCCGATCAAAAATATAAATCCGAGCTGCTGAAGAGCCATCCGCACTTTGGGTGAAGGTTCCCGCCTTGTGATGCCCTCGTAAACCAGGAACATAAAATGGCCGCC
>SLPZ01000293.1 GCA_007131725.1 Balneolaceae bacterium | reverse complement strand
TTCTTATTTCTTTTATAAGCCTGTTTTGACTTGCTCCTTTTAAAGGAATCGTTACTAAATGTTTTTTTTTATTTAGCTGTAAAATATTTCTGTTGATCCAACCCCGTTGAATAAAATTTACATCATCATAAAACACAAACGTATAAACCAGATTGACCAGTTGAAAGTAGCCAATGTAGGGGAAAAAGTATGGTTGTAAAATGGAGAGTTTCATATTTAAAATTCTCTGTTTTTACAGCCTTTCATACATTATGAAGCTCATAGTATCTGATTGTTGTTTTTTTAAACATAAACAAGCATAGCAGATAATTCACCTTTTTCATTTTTGTGGACATTGGAAGCTTATCTATTTGGAATTTCGCTATGCATCTGTCAGTCAGGTTCAAACAATAAGCTTTACCAATTAGAGAGATTATTCGGCTCATGAATCTGGATATTTCGAGCCGATTAGAGGGTGTATTCGGCTAAAATCCACAACTTCAGTTTTCAATATGGAGGCTAACCATCTCATCCAGGCGGATGTGTCCCTCATAATATGCCTTGCCAACCACCACTCCGAATAGTTTGTGGGCTTGCAGTGTTACGAGATCATCCAGCCCGGCAACACCACCTGAGGCAATCCAGTTGAGCTGTGGAAACTGTTCTCGAAGATCTTTGTACATCTCCACATTCGGCCCGCTCAGCATGCCATCTCTTGAAATATCAGTGCTTAATACGGTTTGAAGCCCTGCCTTAATCATCGGATTCAGAAAATATTCAATCGGTTCATCCGAGGTTTTCAGCCAGCCGCCGTAGGCCATTTTACCGTCTTTCAGGTCCAGCCCCAGAATCATTTCATCGGGATACTTTTTTACAGCTTCCATCCACTCATCCGGCTTTTTTACGGCCATTGAGGAACAGATTACCCCGCTCAGTCCGGCATCTATCAGTAATTCAATATCAGCAAGAGAACGGACACCGCCGCCGGTTTGAACCGAAAGCCCGGCTTCATCAATAATCTGCCGGATGATGGGAAGATTTTCAAACTGGCCGCTTTTTGCCCCGTTCAGGTCCACAATGTGAATGTGTGAAAATCCGGCCGTTTTAAATTTCAGGGCTTCATCGATAGGGTTGTGGTTGTATACTGTTTTTTTTGTATAGTCGCCTTTTTCAAGACGTATAACCTGGCCGTCCAGCAAGTCGATAGCGGGGATAATTTTCATAAAAATTTTTTGTGAATAAATGCTTCGGTTTAATAAAGTAAATTTAACATAAGAATTTGGAATATGAATCTTCCATTCTTCGAGAGAATTTGAGAAAATCACCAAACAAAAAGCATCAGAATTTTCAATATTTATTATTGCCACGGAAGCACAGAAAAACACGGAGAATTCAGTGTCTTTCAGTGTTTCCGTGGCAATTTTTTCACAGCCTTTCGAAGAAGGAGACTGTTTTAGTTGCCAAATTCAACGATTTTATATTGCACCGTAAGGAATCCTCATGGGAAACTCCCATTAGATTAATGAATCCCCAGGATAAGATTTATTTCTGTTCGAAAGGAGGAAGTCTAAAAAGAGAAGACTGTGCGTGGCTATTTAATCATACACAAAAAATTCTGCAGCAAAAGCGATCCCACTTGTCCCGATTTTTCTGGATGGAACTGCACTCCGACAAAATTATCTTTCGCCACAACGGCGGCAAAATCCTGGATGTAGTGGCAGGTAGCCAGTGTATGATTATTGGTGGGAGCGTAATAACCGTGCACATAATACAAAAACTGCTTTTCGCCGATTCCGTTAATGATCGGGTGTTCTTTAAGCGGTTTGAATTTGTTCCATCCCATGTGGGGCACTTTGGCTTTGGATGAATCAAACTTTTTGAGGCGTCCGGGGATAATTCCGAGAGTTGTTGAGTTGCCCTCTTCAGAAGATTCGTACAAAAGCTGCATACCGAGGCATATTCCTAAAACCGGCTTTTTAGTGTTTTTTAGCCAAACATCCAGATCTTTGCACCGCAAATCATCCATAGCCGCTGCGGCATGGCCCACACCGGGAAAAACTACGGCTTTGGCCTGCTCCAGTTTTTGGATTTCGTCGGAAACAAAAAAATCGGCTCCGAGCCGATTCAACGCGTTAGATACAGATGCAAGGTTTCCAGCTTTATATTTGATAATGCCAATCATAGTTAGTACGTCGCGAGAAAACGGCAAAAACCACTCAGTTCAGTTTTATGAACTGCTTGCTTCAGGCTTGTTTTCTCAAAGAGTCAAGATTATATGGTTCCTTTAGTTGAGGGAAGAATGCCCCTTATTCGTTCATTTCGGCTGACTGAAAAGCGCAGCGCTTTGGCAAAACCTTTGAACACCGCTTCAATCACATGGTGTTCATTTTTACCGCTTGCTTTAACATGCAGGGTGGCCTTGGCGTTCATTGCCAGCGAATAAAAAAAGTGTTCCAGCATTTCGGTGGGAAAATCACCAACATACTCTCGTTTCAGATCAACTTCCCATCTCAAATAAGGACGGTCGGAGAGGTCTATGGCAACCGTAGCCTGTGATTCATCCATCGGCAGAACAAACCCGTAGCGCTGGATGCCTGCTTTATTGTCTGATATTGCCTGGCGGATGGCCTGCCCCAGTACAATGGCCGTATCTTCGATGGTGTGATGTTCGTCCACTTCAAGGTCGCCGTCGCAGGTCAGCTCAAGGTCAATCAATCCGTGGCGGGCGATCTGGTCGAGCATGTGATCGAAAAAACTCAGTCCCGTTTTGATTGAACTTTTTCCCGTTCCGTCCAGGTTCAGGCTCAGGGAAATAAGAGTCTCTTTTGTGTTTCTGTTGATGGATGCTTTTCGTTCAGGGAACAGAATCAAACGGCATAGTTCATCCCAATTTTTGGTTTTATTGACCACCTTATCATCCACTAAAAACAGATAACCATGGTCATGTTTGATAATGCCATCCGAAAGTTCTTTTAAAAATCGGCTGTTGGGTATGGTTTCATTTTCGATCAGTTTCTGCTGGGCTTCACTGAGTGCAGCATCATCGAATGCCACTTCACAACCCGACTGCACAAGATATTTAATGCCAAAAAGTGCCGAGGGGGCAAGCAGGTTGTCAGATTCACTTTTCAGGGCTGAAGTTTCAATGAATATTTTCATGACAAAATCTCTTTTAAGGTTTTCAGGAATCGGATGTTTTCATCCGGCATGCCGATGGTTACACGCAGGCAGTCCTCACAATGCGGCTCGTTTCCGCGATAGCGGACGATGATCCCTTTTTCTGCCAGCTTGTGATAGATTTCTTTCGCGTTTTTAATTTTGAAAAGAAGAAAATTGGCATCCGAAGGATAAACAGCTTCTACCTCTTCGGCATGAGAAAGCTGTTCAGCTACATATTCCCTCTCCTCCAGAATTTTTTCGATGTTGAATTTAAAAAGCTCCAGGTTTTCAAACACCTTCATAGCCATGTCTGCCGTAAGCTTGTTGATATTGTAAGGCGCTTTTACTTTCAGCATGATGCTGATAATTTCCGGGCTGGAAATGGCAATTCCCAGCCGGATACCGGCAAGCCCGAACGATTTGGAAAAGGTTTGAAGAATCACCAGGTTGGGATATTGCTGCACCAGTTGTGCCGACGATTCACGGCTGCTGAAGTCGATGTAGGCCTCATCAATCACAACAATGCCGGGAAATTTGGC
>SLPZ01000300.1 GCA_007131725.1 Balneolaceae bacterium | reverse complement strand
TATCAGGAGGGTAATCGTAACGAAAATGGAACGAAAACGGCTGCTCTTGACAAAAATCAAACACAAAAATGGTCTGATGACGGATAATTCTACAATTCAACGATTCTAAAGTTGTCAAACATCCCATTTTTATCTTACTTGGGATATTTAGGTATGAGATTTTTTGAAATTTATTTCGAATAAAAATCTTTTTCGGGTGTATGATGAGTAAGAAACAAAAACATGAATAACCGAATCCACATAGAACCGGAAATTGTGAGGCAGGTGATTGGCGGCGATTCCAAAGCTTTTGGAGATTTGGTGAACCGGCTGATGAAACCGGCCTATTTTCATGCGCTGGCTCTGCTGGGTGACCATGATGAAGCCGCAGACATCTCGCAGGAAACGTTTATCAGGGCGTGGAAAGCGAGAAAGAAAATTGATGTCACTCGGCCGTTTTATCCCTGGTTCTACACCATCCTGAAACGCCTCTGCCTGAACCGGGCCAGAGACAATAAAAGAAGGCAGCAAACCCCGGTCAGCAGTTTGCCGGGCTGGATTGAACCGGCTGCCGATGTGGATAGTCCCGGCGACGGATTGATCAGGCAGGAGGAGCACAGGATGCTTGAACGCGCTCTTTCGGAACTTGATATGAAAGACAGGGAAATTATTGTGATGAAAGACTTGCAGGGTTTGGCATATAAGGAAATTGCCGAACTGCTGGATATTCCGGTGGGAACGGTTATGTCGCGGTTATACACCGCACGAAAACGATTGAAACAGCAAATGGAGGAGGCGGGCTATGAACACTCATAACGCCGAACGGATACGACAATTGATGATGGCTTCAATTGACGGTGAAATAGCACCGGATGAAGAAAAAGAACTTAAAAAAGTTCTGCTCTCTGATGCAGAGCTGGCAGAAGAATATCAACAACTAAAGAATTTGAAAATGATGACCTCAAAGGCAAAACTGAAAGAACCCAACCCCGAATTATGGGACAACTACAGCCGAAGAGTTTTTACACGGATTGAGCGGGGAATCGGCTGGATACTCTTTACAATCGGCGCGCTTGTGCTGCTGTTTTACGGCGCCTGGGCTGCACTATCGGATATATTAACAGATCCGGAAATTGCCTGGTGGTTTAAGGCGGCGGTAGTTTCTGCAGTGGCCGGAACCATTATTTTGCTGGTATCGCTGATACGGGAACGCCTCTATCTGAACAAGCATGAACGCTACAAAGATGTAATCCGGTAGGTGAATACTTTTTGATAAAAATCCGTAAATATTGACAACAAAGAATGTTTAAAAATAGAGCTATGAAAATTACAACATCATCTCAAATTGCAGGAAAAACCATTGTAGAAACACTGGGCGTTGTGAGGGGAAATACAATCCGGGTGAGACACCTGGGCCGTGATATTCTTGCATCATTCAGAATGCTGATTGGCGGCGAAGTGCAGGATTATACCAAAATGATGGCCGAGGCACGCGAGCAGGCCATCGACCGGATGCTGGAGGAGGCCCGGGCAGCAGGCGCCGACGCCGTGGTGGATGTCCGTTTCTCTACAAGCTACATCATGACCGGAGCGGCCGAAATTCTGGTATACGGAACGGCTGTGGTTTTGGAGTAAACAAAGAAGTGCTCTGTCAAATTTAAAAAGTTAAGGCATGGAACCTGGCAAGCTTCCTTCCATGCCTTAACTTGTTATGTGTTCGGGGCATAGGTCCAGGGATTAATTACTTCAACTCCTGAACCCTCCATGTCCTGAGTATTTCTTGTAACAACTGAAAGGTCATGAACCAAGGCTGTAGCTGCAATTAATGAATCTATTGCAGGAAGTGTTTTACCATTTTTTTCTGCATCAGCTAAAATCTCACCCCATTTATTCACTACTTCAATATTGATATTGAGGACACGGTTTTTGAACCGTCGGCTTAAATCCTCTTTTATCCATCGATTAAGCTCTTTCTTCTTTTTCGAGTCGGGTAATTTTTCAATTCCTTTTTTCAATTCGCCAAACGTAATGACGCTTAAATACATGGAGAGTTCATCCTGATTGGCGAACCACTTCACAACACCTGGGTTTGGTTTCTTTTTTACCAGTTCTGATATACAGCAAGTGTCAATCAAATAGCTCATAGGTCAACTTGACGAGATGGAGATTTATCCCGTTTTAGATCCATCTCAACCTTTGCAAGGGGGGATTTTTGAAAAAACTCAATCAAAGACGACTTCGGCTGTTCTAATTTTCGATAATCTTCAGCTGAAAGCACCACTACGCTGTCTTTTCCATGCTTCGTAACCGTTTGAGGTCCCTCTTCAGATGCTCTGCGAACAACTTCGCTAAATTTGTTTTTAGCTTCCTGCAACTGCCATTTTCTTGATTTAGTAATCATAATCACCTCTATTTTCATCTAGTCTGTCTAGATTATACGTAATTATAACAGATTATAGAAGTGAAAATTGTACGAGAGATTGCCGACATATAACCGGTTTGGCGGCTAAACGGCGAAACAAAAACCTTTCTAAAGCCCCGAACCTCTAACTCGTGTGCTTGAGCTGCTTGTTAACACAATCCCACACTCGACTTTGGAGGATCTTGTCGAACATGCCACACGGTCTGGATATAGATTATATTTTCTTCTTTACGTATCCGATAGATTACCCGATAGTTGCCAAATATCAGTTCACGCAAATTAGGTTCATTATATTCAGGTACAATGCGGCCTGATTCCGGTTGTTCAATAAGCTGATCGGTTTTCTCAATAAGTTTTAATGCCCACTTTTCAGCAGTGACGACATCATCCTGGGCAATATAGTCGACAAACTTGTTGAGTTTGTATAATGCCTGATTGGTCCAGACTATTTCCACTTGCCCAGGTTTTCTTTAATCCGCTTTTTGGCTTCTTCATGGGGAACGACCTCTCCTCGTGCAATTTGCCGCTCTGCTTCGATGAGTTCTTCCATCAAGTCAATTTTATCAACCATCCGTTGATACTCAGATACATCCACTAAAACAGCCGCACTTTTCCCGTGCTGTGTCAAAACAATAGATCGTTTCTGCTTTTTAATGCGGTCAATGAAATCCGCTGCATGTTTCCGGAACTCGGAAAGCGGCTGGATATCCTGGTCTATTTCAATTCGTGCCATAATGGTGAAATAATACTTTTAACGTACTTTAAATGTACAAAATTAATACGTAATGAAATAACGAAAAGAATGGACGATCGAGGCTGTTTGATCCAGTACCAAATCTAACTGACAGAGTACGAAGCGGAGCGGAGTTCCTGTAAGAGTTGTGATCCAAAGGTAATAATCTGCGAAACAGTTGCCCGCTTGCGCCAGTAACGAGTCCCTCATAAAATATAGCCAGGCAATAAGTTGATTGTGATTTTATTGCCACTGAAACACGGAGAAACACTGAGTTTTCGGTGCCTTAAGTTTGAGTGGTATTAATTTTTTTGTTCCTTCCCAGAGGATAAGTTCACTGGGAAGGTGTTGAGTTTTTCCGGCCAGTTGTGAAGCGGCATTAATCCACGCAGAAATTGCTATCCATCACTTCGCACCAACTCTTCTTCGAGCTCTTCGAGTGTTTTGTTTTTTGTTTCCGGCACAACTTTGATAATAAATATTAATCCTGCAGCGGCAAACAGGCCGTAAATCAAAAATGTAATGCTGCTGCCTAATGTTGCAAGTTCCCAGGGAAATACAAGCTGCACCAGGAAACTAACGGCCGAGTTTATCACCCCAACAAAGGCGATAGCTAATCCTCTGACACGCAGCGGGAACAATTCAGAGAACATCACCCACATAATCGGGCCAATGGATATGGCAAAAGAGGCCACAAAACCGAGGATGCCAATAAGAATCAGATTTGGATTGATGTCGATAGCCGCGGTAATGAGTTCAGATTCATACTGCGCCGCTGCATCAGCACCCAGTATTTCTGCCGCTGCACGTTTAAATGCTACATCATTGGGATAAGTGATACCCTGCATACCGGCAAGCAGTTCTTTGTCCACGGGTGCTTCAATTGCCGCCACCCGCTCAGCGTCCAGTTCATAAGTAGCCGTATGGAATCCCCAGGAGAGGAGCAGCATCATAGCCGTGATACCGGTCAGGCCAAAAATTAGTAATGGCCTTCGCCCCAGTTTATCAATAAACAAGATGGCAAAAATTGTGAAAAGGAGGTTCGTCAATCCCACAAAAATGGCCTGCATAAAGGAAGCATCCGTACCAATACCTGATTGCTCGAAGATGATTGGTGCATAGAAAAATACCGCGTTAATGCCTGTAATCTGCTGAAGAACGGCAAGTGTGACACCAACAATCAAAACAAATCTCATTGCGGGATGAAAAATCTCTATCAGCTTTGCTTTTTCTTTCTCTTTGTCAGCTTCAAGACTTTGAAGAACATCATCAAGTTGTTTTTGGGCATTTTCTTCTCCCACAACCTGTGTCATTGTTAACTTTGCATCAGCAATATTACCGGCCATTATTTGCCATCTTGGGCTTTTGGGCACAAACAGAAGGCAGAGGAAATAAAAGACAGCCGGAATGGTTTCGACACCGAGCATCCATCTCCATTCATTTTCACTAAAACTGAGCATTTGTGCTAAAGCTGCATCCGACTGCGCAAATTGAAGTATGAGGTAGTTACTAAAAAATGCGACAGATATGCCAATCACAATATTCAGTTGATTGAAACTGACCAATCGTCCTCTCATTTTTGATGGAGAAATTTCAGCGATGTACATCGGCGCAACAATAAGTGAGGCGCCCACACCCAGTCCGCCAAGCATTCTGGCAATGACAAAAAAGGTAAAATTGGTAGCAAGCGCTGAACCAACGGCCGATACGGCAAACAGAACCGCTGCAATTTTTAAGACGGTTCGCCGCCCGATCTTGTCGCTCAGCGGCCCCGAAATCAACATACCCAGCGTGGCGGTAAGCGTGAGTGAACCAACTGCCCAGCCAAGCTGCAGGCTGCTAAGGCCAAACTCAGGGCCGATGAAACCCACAACTCCTGAAATTACCGAGGCATCAAAACCCATCAAAAAGCCCCCAAGTGCCACGATCAGCGCAACACGGATCACGTAAAATTGTTTAGCATTCATTCTGCTCAGATTTATAGTTCAGGTGTTTGTTAGTGATCACCTAAGTTCGATTTTTTTCGGACCCACCCCCGGCCCCTCCCTATCACACCAAAAAACGGTGTGACAAGGAGGGGAGTTCTTGAAAACCATTCGATACCTAAAAAATTTGATGTCATCACTATTTAAACCGGAATTTTCTCACAGCCTCTTTAGTGGGAACTTTTACATTCATGAACCACAATTCGAACTCAGGATTAGTTGTGTTTTTAGAAAAAATTATTTGCATAATGGTCACTATTCCATCTTAAAATCTCGTTTCAGCCCATTTACAATCAGGCTGTATGATTGCTTTTCAATTATTTTGCGCCCATTTTCATCCGGGTATGAAAGGGTTTCAGGTGTAATCATCCATTCAACCGTTTTACTCTCGCCCGGATGCAGGTGTGCCTTTTCGAAATGCTTCAATTCTTTCACAGGCCTGGTAATTCGTCCAACATGAGTGGATATAAACCAAAGAACTGTTTCGGTGCCGGCCCGGCTGCCGGTATTGGTCACAGTCAGTGTTGCTTTTATGCTGCCGTTTTGCCTGATGGCTTCAGAGCTGAGTTTCAATTCTGAATATGAAAATGTTGTGTAACTCAACCCGTGCCCAAATGGAAAAAGTGAAGGGCTGTCGTTTGTTTTTACAATTCTGTTGGCTTTTTCAGGATCGAAAGAATACAGGTTGCTTTTTTTGTGATTATACGGCACCAGGTAATTGGGATGCATAGGATAGGAGAAAGGAAGTTTGCCAACTGGATTCACTTTTCCGCTTATCACCTCAGCAATAGCTTTTGCTCCCTCAAATCCAGGCAGCCCGGCATGAATAACGGCATCCAAATCGTCAATCAGTTCCGTAATGATTCGCGGACGTCCCTGTACAAGTATCAGCACTACCGGAGTTTCAGAGCCTGAAATCAGTTTCAGCAAATTCAACTGATCTTTCGGCAGGCTTAAATCGGAAATATTACCCGTAAACTCACAATAAGGCTCTTCGCCTCCGGCAAAAATCAACAAATCAAATGAATTCAATTTGTTAACAAAACGTTTTTTTTCGGAATCGGTGATAGTTTTCGCGTCCGGAACATCATCTTTGGTAAATAGTTTTATCTCTGTTTCAGGGAATTCTTCCCCGAGAGCCGTATAAATTGTGTGCATGTGAACCGGGTAACGTTCCTCTTTGCCGCCCTGCCATGCTATCGTCCAGCCACTGCTCAGATTTCTTTTGCTGTTTGCTGAAATGCCAAACAAACCTATCCGTTTCGACTGTTTGGCTGGCAGCAGGTTCCCATCATTTTTCAGTAAAACAATAGAATCTTTGGCTGCTTCAAACGCTTTTTGCCTGTTCTCAGGATGTCCTATTCTGTGGAACCGATCATCACGAGGAAATGGGTTTTCGAACAGACCCAGCTCAAATTTCAATTTCAGAATTCTTAGAACGGACTGATCTATACGCTCTTCCGTTATGCGGCCTTCATCCACCAATTCCAACAATGATTTGTTGAACTCGAGGTGTTCAGGTGTCATACTCATATCAATGCCGGCCTGAACTGCTGAATAAACGGCTTCTTTATAATTTCCCGCCGTATAATGGAGATCTACCAGTTTACCGATATCATCCCAGTCTGTAATTACCACACCCTCAAAACCCATTTCATCACGAAGCAACTTCGTTAATATATCGTGTGATGCTACAACCGGCACACCGTTTATCTCCCCGCTGTTCGTCATGATGGTTTTTAAACCGGCATCAATTGCTTTTTGGAATGAGGGCCTGTGGAATTCATGAATTTGCTGCATTGAAAGATGCGCAGGTGTCCTGTCCCAACCGTGGCGGGGATCAGAATACCCGAGAAAATGCTTGCCTGTAGCAGCCTGTTTTAAAGGCCGGATATCATCGTTCTTTTGCACCCCTTCAACATTGGCACTGCCCATGAGGGATGCCAAATAAGGGTCTTCTCCATAAGTTTCCCAAAAACGGGGCCAGAGAGGGTTCGCTCCGAGATCGAGCACCGGGGCAAATATCCAGTGGTGGCCAATGTCAAACGATTCTGCAGCCGTTACCCAGCCTGCATTATGCGCATGCTTTGGATCGAAGGTGGCGCCAAGATTGATGCTCTGTGGAAAAATGGTTGCTCCTTCAAGATAGCTGGCGCCATGAATGTGGTCAATCCCATAAATAACCGGAATGCCAAGCCTTGTTTCCTCAACGGCAATTCGGGTTAATTCAGACATGAATCGATACCAGGTTCCCGGCTTTACCGCTTCGCCATTAAGAAATGATCCAATATGATGATTCCGGATTAAATCACGTGCTTTTTCAGGATCCAGAATCACATCTTTTTGCTTGCCGGTGGTGTTGATAAGAGTAATATCGAGCTGGGTCATCTGGCCGATTTTCTCATAAACCGACATCCGCTGCAGCAAATCTTCAATCCGCTCTGAAATCTTTAAATCAGCATTTTGATAGGGATAATTTAATGTGGATTGATTGGTAGTGAACATAATGAAATGGATTTCAGTGCTTACGTGAGATTAGGATAGTAATTCCTGAAAACGTTGGATAATTCGGTTGAACTTTCCCTCACACTTAATGATACCGGAACCAGGCTTGTGTAGCCTATATGATGTCTTTCGTTGTTTTCGGCAAACCGGTTAAAAATCAATTCCAGTGTTTTTTTACCCAGAAGATCATACGGAGTATGTACGGACGTAATCGTTGGGGTATAAAGCTCACAGGTCGGCAGATCGTCGAAACCGGCTACGGCAACATCGTTGGGTATATGCACTCCGTCGCGGATAGCACTGTGCATGAAACCGAGAGTCATACCATCGTTGCTGCAAAAGATGGCATCCGGTTTTTGTTTGGCTTTTTTATAATCTTCATAAGCCTCTTTTCCTTTCAGGAATGAATAGTCTCCTGTGTATTGCCATGTCAGATTGAGATCATCGGAAGCATTGATATAATCCAGAAAACCGCTCTTTCGCAGCATAGCTTCCGATTGTTTCATGGGGCCCTGTATGATTCCGAGATTTTTGTAACCACGTTCTTCAAAGTGATTGGCCACAAGATAACCGCCCCGGTAATGATCGAAAGTGACAGTGTCCATTACAGGATTTGCAATGGGGGCTATGGAAACGATCGGAAAGTTGCCGGGTACAAAATTGATCAGCTCCATATAATCAGCAGCGCTGAGCTCCGGTAAGAATATAACCGCAGCATCAAAGGGAGAATTTTTCAAGTCAGAAATAATCTGTTTGGTTGGTGATGTTGCATGGCTTACACTTGTAAGATTCATGGTGGCTTTGGTGCCTACAGTGGATTGATCAAAACCTTCAAATAGGGATGCGTAAAACTCACCGGTATAGTGCCTGGTTACAAGGGCAATATTTATGCTTTTTCTCAGCTCAATGGGAGTGTGGATATTTGTAAGCGGGTAATTCAGCCGGTGTGCACTTTCGAAAACCTTCTTTTCATTTTCCTTGCTGATTTTTCCCGTTTTTGACAAGGCCCTGGAAACCGTGGAAATAGAGAGGCCGGTATCTTCGGCAATGTCTTTGAGTGTTACTTTTTCCATTTAAATCTGTTCAAATAATTAGTTCACTTCTGAAGATGTGAAAAATTTTCAGCAAAACCATCCAGATACAGCAATTTTCACTAAATATTTTATTCAATTTACTGCAAAAAATTTTCACATGCTTGTTAAAAATTTGAGAATTGCTGTAATGGAATTTGCTCAAGGAATGAGTGCTGAATGAAAAATTCATTTAAAATACCGTTAAAAAACCAGTTAAAGCCGTTTTGTAGTCAGAAGGCCATGTGCATCCTTCTTTCTGAAGCTCATTGCCCGTGTGAATTCCTGGTGTAGTTCTGCAAACTGAAAAATTCATACTATTAGAAAATGTTTTTCATATAAGTGAGAATAATTTGCAGTTAAATTTCTGAATGCGTAATATTTAAGTGGTTCCAGCGTATCGCTTGCGTAATGCAGTATCAAAAGTCAAAAATGAGCGGTGTAACGCAAAATGATTTTGAGACGATTCTGAAACCGGGTAAGTACGGGGCAAGTCAGAACATTGACTCGGTTATGGCGATTTGGCATTGTTTGAATACTACAGTAATTCTTCCAGCATGATTTTTTTAAAAAAATACGCATCCAGCCTGCTAAGCATTCTGCTTTTAACAACTCTTTCTGTAAACGCTCAATCCGACAGGATCGAACTTCATGAAAGTGACGACGGGTGGCGGCTTCTTGTTAATGACGAGCCGCTGATGATAAATGGTATGAACTGGGATTATTTCCCGATCGGTACCAACTACATGTACAACGTTTGGGACGAATCCCCGGAGTTCATTCGCCAGGCCCTCGATTATGAAATGGGCTTGTTGCAAAACATGGGTGTGAACGCAATCAGGGTGTACACCGGTATCCCACGAGAATGGATCGAGTATATTTATGATAACTACGGTATTTATACCATGCTAAACCATTCATTTGGGCGATATGGAGTTGACCTCGATGGTGTTTGGATGGCCAACACCGAGTATTCTGACCCGCGGGTTCAGGAACTCCTGTTAAGAGAAGTATCCGAAATGGTTGAGGAGTTCGATGGTACGCGGGGACTGCTGCTCTATCTGCTTGGAAATGAAAACAACTACGGGCTTTTTTGGGGAGGTGCTGAAACGGAGGACATACCGGTAGAAGATCGGGAATCAACAATCAGGGCAACTGCAATGTACAAACTGTTTAATGACGCTGCTCTAACCATGAAAGAAATCAGCGATGCAGTTCCTGTTGCCCTTTGTAACGGTGACCTTCTGTTTTTGGATCTGATCGTTGAGTATGCGCCTGATGTAGATATTTTTGGCACCAACGTGTACAGGGGTGAAACATTTACTGACCTGTACGACCGCGTCGCTAATGAATACGGCAAACCTGTGCTGCTTACCGAATTTGGCTCAGATGCTTTTAATGCACGCACCAACGAAGAAGATCAACGGATGCAGGCACACTATAAGCGATTAAACTGGTTGGATATCTATTCTCACGCTGCGGGGTTAGGACGCGCCCAAAACTCCATTGGGGGCTTTACTTTTCAGTTTAGTGACGGCTGGTGGAAACATGGACAAACGGTTGATTTGGATGTTCATAACACAGAGGCCACCTGGGCAAATGCCGGATATGAGTGGGACTATGTGGAAGGCGAAAACAATATGAATGAAGAGTGGTTTGGTATCAATGCCAAAGGGCCAACCAACGCTTAGGGTTTTTATGAATTGTATCCTCGAGCGGCTTACTATGTAATTAAAGAGGCTCACCAATTCGATCCCTATGCGCCGGGAGTAACTCTTGAGGATCTCGAGGAGCATTTTGACGGCATTTCACTCACCGCTGCAATGCTTCAGGCAAGAGGCGATAAAGGTGCGCTTGAAGTGGAACGATTACGCTCAATCAGGCTAAGCAGATTTACTACCGAATTTAAAACATTCAGCACCGGCGGCAGCCTGATAACCACACCAGAGTAAGCGAATCCAAATAACATCAGGAAAAAGTAATCAGAAATAACAATCATTCAATAACAGAGCATTGGGAATAGAGAAAACGAATATTAATGGTGAGTCGTGGTTTAAAATCGAAAACCATGATAAAATGAGGCCATTCTTTATAAATGTGGTGAGCGACTCCAATCACTGGATGTTCATCTCAAGTAATGGCGGTTTAACAGCCGGGCGTAAAAATAACAGCTACTCACTCTTTCCGTACTACACCGATGATAAGATTACCGAATCGGCTGATATTACGGGCAGCAAAACCATTTTTCAGCTTAATTCGGAAAATGGAATCGAAATTTGGGAGCCTTTTTCGGAGAGATTTACTGGAAAATATGAGCTGACCAGGAACATCTATAAGAGTTTTCAAGGCAATAAAATTATGTTCGAGGAGATCAATCACGATCTCGGCCTTACCTACCGGTATCAGTGGAATTCGAGCAACCTGTATGGTTTTGTAAGAAAATCGGAGCTGATAAATCATTCAGGTAGTGAACAAAAAATCTCAATGCTCGATGGCATTCAGAACATTCTGCCGTATGGTGTTGAACCTGATATGCAAACACAAAGCAGCAACCTGGTGGATGCATATAAAAAGAATGAATTGGTGAAAGAGTCCGGACTGGGCATTTATGCATTAAGTGCCATTATTGTTGATAAAGCTGAACCGAGTGAGGCGCTGAAGGCGAATGTGGCGTGGTCACTGGGCATTGAAAATCCAACCTTCCTTGTGTCGTCACTCCAGGTTGAACGGTTCAGAAATAAACAATCCGTTGAACAGGAAGAGATCGTAAAGGGAGAAAAGGGAGCCTATTTTGTACAAACGGAATTCGATCTTGCTCCAGACAGCAGCAAATCCTGGAAAATTATAGCCAATGTGAATCAGAATCATGCCCAGGTCATTGAGCTGAATCAGAAAATAAAAGATAGCGGTGATCTTGAATCAGAGATCGAAGAGGATATTGAGCGGGGGAGTGAAAAACTAAGAGAACTGATTGCCGGTGCTGACGGCCTGCGGCTGACATCTGATCCACTGAAAGATGCACGCCATTTTTCAAATGTGCTGTTTAACATCATGCGAGGTGGCACGTTTGATTTTAATTATCAAATTGAGAAGCAAGACCTGGCTTCCTATCTCGAAAATGCCAGCAAGGATGTATTTACCCGAAATCGTGAATTCATCGACAACCTGGATGAAGTATTGAACCGCTATGAGCTTTTGGAAATGCTCGAAAACAGCAGCGACCCGGATTTGATCAGGCTCATCAGGGAATATCTGCCACTGAAATTCAGCCGAAGGCATGGTGACCCAAGCCGCCCCTGGAACTATTTTACCATCAATACGCAGAGTGATATCGACGGATCAAAAATCCTGGACTACGAAGGCAACTGGCGGGATCTTTTCCAGAACTGGGAAGCTCTTGCATACTCCTATCCCGGGTTTATTGACGGGATGATTTTCAAGTTCCTGAACACATCCACCTTCGACGGATACAACCCGTATCGCGTGACCAAGGGCGGGTTTGACTGGGAGACGATTGAACCGGATAACCCGTGGTCGTACATCGGGTACTGGGGCGATCATCAGATCATTTACCTTCTGAAGCTGCTTGAATTTTATAACATGCACGAACCTGATGCGCTTAAAGAGCTGTTTGCAGAAGAGCTGTTTGTGTATGCCAATGTGCCGTACCGAATCAAGCCGTACGAGGATATTGCGGCCGATCCCAAAAATACCATCGACTTTGATGAAGTGAGTGATCGCGCCATTCGCAATAACGTTGCCAAAAAAGGAGCTGACGGTGCGCTGCTTGAAAACAAAGAAGGCTCTATCCACAGGGTTAACTTTTTGGAGAAAATCCTGGCAACAACCCTTGCCAAGGTTTCAAACTTTATCCCCGAAGGCGGCATTTGGATGAACACCCAGCGCCCGGAATGGAATGATGCAAACAATGCACTGGTAGGCAATGGGGTATCTATGGTTACCCTCTGCTACCTGCGAAGATTCCTGAAGTTTTTTGAGGGAGTTATCAATGAAACCGGTGTTGATGAAGTCCAGCTTTCCGATGAACTTCTCGAATTCTTCAATGACATAAACGAGGTTTTGGCCGGTAATCGTGAGTTACTTAGTGGCAGCATCAGTGATGCAGATCGTAAACGAATGACCGATCTGCTCGGTGAGACTGGAAGCAGGTACAGAATCCGCATCTACGAAAATGGTTTCAGCGGCAGGAAGTCGGCAATGAAGCTCGATCAATTTTCAGAATTTGTAGATTCTGCCCTCGCATTTATGGAGCACTCCATCGAGGCTAACCGCAGAGATGACGGACTCTATCATTCCTACAACATCATGAGCATGGAGGAGAACGGTATCAACATCTCTTACCTAAGCGAAATGCTGGAAGGGCAGGTGGCCATTCTGAGCTCCGGCTATCTTGATGCCGAAGAAGCTGTGAGTGTGCTGGATGCCCTTAGAAACAGTTCATTATATCGAGAAGATCAGAACAGCTACATTCTCTATCCGAATAAAGAGCTGCCCGGTTTTCTTGAGAAAAATCAAATACCGAAGGAGTCTGTTCAAAAATCGGCGCTGCTCAAAAAGCACGCGGATGACGGCAACAAGCAGATCATCACAAAAGATATTCACGGCGGTTACCACTTCAATGGCAATTTCAGGAATGCCAGGGATCTGAAAGCCGAACTCGAAAACCTGAAAAAGACACAATACAAAGAACTGGTTGAGCAGGATGAAAACACTGTTCTGAAGATTTTTGAAGAAGTATTCAATCACAAAGCATTCACCGGACGGTCGGGCACCTTTTTTGCGTATGAAGGCCTTGGATCCATATACTGGCACATGGTTTCCAAACTCTACCTGGCTGCTGCCGAGACAGCTTATGCTGCCATGAATAATGACACCAATGAAGAAACAGGCCGAAATTTATTGAAGCACTTTTATGAAATTGGTGAAGGCATTGGCATCCATAAATCACCCGAAGTTCATGGTGCTTTCCCAACGGATGCCTACTCACACACACCGGCTCATCGCGGAGCTCAGCAGCCCGGAATGACGGGGCAGGTAAAAGAAGACATCCTCGCATCCCTGTACGAACTTGGGGTTTTTGTTGAAAAGGGTGTGCTTCATTTTAATCCCGTTTTGCTGCGCAAATCCGAATTCAGATCAAATCAAGGCGAGATTGAATTCATTCACACAGAATTGCAGCGAGATACGATAACAGTCTCTTCGGATTCTCTCTGATATTGTTCATGGCCTCCTCCCGGATCCGTACATTTCGGTTCCAAAACTACCTATAACAAACCCAAGGAGGAAAACCATGAATGTATATTGCAAACAACATGCATATTACTGTGG
>SLPZ01000321.1 GCA_007131725.1 Balneolaceae bacterium | reverse complement strand
TGTGGTATCTGGCTAATACCCAAATTCACCTCGAGAAACTCGATGAAGCCCGTGCAAATATCGACAAAGTTATCGAAATGGACGGTGCCTTCAGCAGAGTAGCAACCCAAAAACGAGAAAAGTTGTAGTCATTTTTTATTCCTCTTAATATCCAATCAGAAAAGCGGCACTCTTAACGGGGTGTCGTTTTTTTTGTGATTATATTCTAAGTAATCAACAATCAGATGCAGATCAAAACAGCCAGGTTTTTATCATATTTTTATTCTGATACATCAGCATAAAAATAAAAGTGAGGCCGATAAAGATCATCAGAGAAAAGAGATACTGCATAAAAGGCATTTTGTCTTTCGCTAATGGTGATTTAATATCTCCATAAATCACAAAAGAACCCCACAGATATGGATCGCTGTTATTGTTGTTGAGGTAGGACAGTTTAGCTGATCTCAGCGATTTTGCTTTGTCTTCGCCGGCATTCAGAGACTCATAAAATTTCATCGAAATTTCAGAAGCAGTTTGATCTCTGACAGGCCACAGATTAATTGACAGGCTTTTAGCACCTGCATAGGAAAACGCTCTTGAGAAGCCAAGGATTCCGGCCCCTCTCAGGTAACCACCGGTTCCCGATTCGCAGGAACTCAGGAAAACCAGGTCGGCATTCAGGTTCATATCAAATAACTCGTAGGCATGAACAATCCCGTTATTTTCAGGAGTGGACTCTGAATTATCTTCAAATTCATTGTTGCTTCCAAAAAGATATAGCGCCGAGAAAAGTGGATTTTCATCGTCCACAGTACTGTGTGTTGCGAGATGCAGTATCCTGGCATTACCGGCAATATTTCTGAAATTAGATTCCGTGCTTTCGTGATTAAGGAAAAAAGTTTTGTTCGGGAATTGGTCCAGCTTTTCAGCACTCTGTGTAATTTCTCTTGGGCTGAAGGGCAGGTCTGATAAGTGCGGATGGCCGGCCGCAGAAAAGTCGTTTATACCAAAACCGGCAAGATCGTAAGTAAATTCGGGTTGCTCACTGTCAGTTTTTATCAGGTCTGATAATGTATTCAGATAGCTCACACTGTATTTCTCAATCAGGTATTTAGATGATCCATAACTATTGGCAGTTCGGACAGGCTCAACAGGTAAAATTTCAACCGGCAACCTGTAAAATTCACCATCGGGAATAATGTAGAGATGATTGATTCTGCCCGGCAATCTGTCTTCAAAAAAAGTTTGGTAAATTCGATGTAGTTTTTCCAGGTTTGTGGTTCCATAACCGAAAGATGCCACAGCATCATTAATCATTGCCAGATAGGAGGGATCGTCCGGAAAAATGTCCATTTGTACCCTGGATCGTGTGATTATGAACTGGAAGATCTGATTTTCGAACACAGAAAAGTAAATCACAGCCTGATCGGATTGAAGGTTTCTGCGAATATTTCTGAACTGCTGATCGTACCGGATTACTTCGTAATGCGGAAAGGCATTGTTCAGGAGATTGTTTCGCTCAGAAATGGTATTAACAAGTTCGTTGCTAAGGTATACGCGCTGCTCATCGGATGAAGCACTGGCATAACTATTACGCAGGCGCTGTATCCGGTTGCTGAGGTTATAATCCCTGATCAGCTCTTCTTCGGACAACACTTTGGATTTTAAGAGCGGATTATTGTAAAAACCGGTTCTGGATAGGTTTCTGAGTTCACCAATTGTTGATAATGCCTGTTCGTACTGCCCGGTTTCGTACATAAGGGTAGTGTGCATTCTGAATGCCTCGGTAAATTCATCATCCATTCGCATATGCCCGGTTTGGTGATCCATGCTTTCGCGCAGCCAGGAAAGAATTTCTTCGATGATGGCTGAAGATTTGTCAGCAGCCTCAAACGGAGAGTCCTCCATTAATAACCGGTTATTAACATTACTTTCGAGAACCCGAATATTGAAAGGCAGTTGATGTAATTCTCTGTGTGAAAATTCATCTAACAAGGCCCGGGCTTCATCCGGTCTGTTATCATGACTGAGCAAATTGGCATAACGAACTGCAGCCTGAATATAACTTCTTTCATCACCACGCGAAGAACTCTGATCGATTGCTTCTTTAAAATAGAACTCAGATTGGGAATAATCCTGAAGAAGCAGATATGTTTCGGCAAGTTCAATAAAACTGTTGTATTGATGGCGAAAATTGTTATGTGCAGATGAGAGCTCTTTGGCATCATAGAAATATCCGAGAGCTTCCCGGAGCCGGTCCTCAACATTTCGGGAATAAACACCCATAGAAATTAAAATGGATGCGGTTTCTGTAGGCATATCAAAAAGTTGTGATAGCTCAAGTGCACGGTTCAGGTAGTTTAATGCCAGATCCGTATCATCCTGCCTGCGGTAAAAAATGAACAGGTTCCTTAAAATGGAGATTTGCTGTTCGTAGTTGTTTTCATTTTGGGCAATTTCATAGGCATTTAACTGAAATTGCACGTATCGGTCAAACTGACCCGCATTCAGGTAACTGACCGCCAGATTATTAAATAACGCCGCTCTGTATCTTGGGTCTTCGAGATGATCGATTTCAGCATAAACCTCTTCGTACTGTTCATATGCAGAATTAACATTACCTATTCTGAACATTACATTAGCATAGTCCATTTGAACTATGAGATGCTGTTCAGGACTTAACAATTTTTCAGCTAGTGGAAGCAGTATATTTTGATAAAGTTCAAGAGATTCAAGATAATGTCCGCTTGATCTTGCAGAAAAAGAAATGAAATTAAACAGGTCTAATGTGAAGGTAGAAGGAGGAAAGGGATTTGATTCAATTAAATATCGCCCAACATCAACAACTTTTTCGTCATCATTTAATAAATAATATCCCCATACAAGTGCTTGTGCTTTAAAACTTCCTTTTAAATAATTTTGTTCAAAAGATTCATCTAATCCTTCCTTCCAATAATTTAATAGTTGATAAACTTTTTCTTCAAATTCAGGTGGTATATCAATTCTAATAAATTTATATATGTCATTTGAAGAGAATTCTGATTTATCAAAGTATGTTGATGAAATTTCTCTGTTCAAAAGTTTATCAATGATATCAGATACTTCTTCTCTTTCTTGATCTGATAAACTTTCTATGATCTCATTTATCTTAAGATGACTTGCTTCATGTAATGCAAAGTTCAAATATTCTAATTGATCTGTTTCATGATACAAGTCGAAAAAGCGTTCACTAATTCTATCATAAACTAATTGATTTGAATCTTTTTGATACTCATTTTCTATGACAGTTATCCAGGTCTCAAATATTGAATGATTGGAATAATTCTGAAAAGAAGATACCTGTTCAATATTCAAGAATAATGAAATGAAACAAAACAGGATATATGTTAAAGTTTTAGAATTCATTCTAACAATTTAGTAAAACATAAATTGATTAACATGTTAGTGAATTCAAATCATAAATTTTTTATAAAATTCTATCGTCTGTCGTAACTGCTGGTGGGTCTTACTTCAATGATGTCTTCCTGATCGCCACCGTTGACAAAGTCGGGTACTTCCTGGTGGATGAGCTGATCGCTGGCTGCATCAATGGTTTGAGCGTCATCGGTGAGGTTGGCTTCGGTGATACCTGCGCAACCGGTGATCATGGCGATGAACAGTGCTGCTACAAAGAGTCGGAGGTTAAAAAGAGTTTTCATAGGTCTGTTGGTTTTAAGTGTTTTTAAGTATTCGTCAATTGTTTGAGTGACTTATCGTCTGTCGTAACTGCTGGTGGGTCTTACCTCAATGATGTCTTCCTGA